>JBAPMH010000363.1:0-3935 GCA_049278515.1 Chthoniobacterales bacterium | reverse complement strand
TTGTTGCGCAACCCGCTCCGGGCGGAAAGCAAGGCGGCCGCGGCGTTCCGTGTGGAGGCCGCGGCCGCGTTTGACTCGCAACTGCCCGTTGCTCGTGCGCTACCCTCGCGCATTTGACCATCTACCCGCCGGCATCCCTGCACGGCGTGTTCTCAATTTTTAATTCTTACTTCTTAATTCTGACTTTCTTCGTCCTACAGGTTCACCCTCATGGCATGAGCCATGGAGAGGATGGACCAAATGGAAGTGAGAACGATCAGAGCGAAAAGAATGTACTCGGCGGCGACATTCGGCCGCTCGCGTTGCGCAAAGCGCTCGCTCAGGAAGCGAAAAGCGCGCAGGCGCATGGAGGTCTTCGAATAAGGCAGCTGACCGTTTCGACCGTTGCTGCTTAGGGATAATGTTTGCATGCCTAAATAAAAAGCAGGCTGCGGGCTGTATTTAATACTTAATCCCACTGGCGGCGATAGGCGCAGCCTATTTGACACGGAAGAGGATGGAGTCATAACTAACACGGCAACAGATTGTTATGAAAGATAGGAGGCTGGCTGGCCGAGCCGAAGCCTTGGCGAAGGCTGGAAGGCAACAGAGTCGCCAAGACAGTGGCATTCCCAAACAGAGTCTGGGAACGAGCGACAGGGGGTGGCGAACCGCGGATGACTCGGATAGCGCGGATGGGGAAGAATTGCAGGTTTGGTAGGGCGAGACGCCGTCGTGCCAAACCGCTCTACCTTGATCCACGAGAGCTCGACAGCGTCTCGCCCTACCGATTAAGTTTCGCCGGCTTCGTAGCGCAGCGGCGATCGTCGGGCAGACGCCGCAGCGCCCGTCCCTACCAGGGATCGGGAATGCTCTCTATTGAAGAGCGAAAACGTCGATTACGCCGACGCCGGTGCCGTTATTGACTCCGCGGAGCTGGGCCGTGTAGGCACCTGGTTGGAGAGTCTGCACAAGGGCCGATTCGGCATCGTTCGAGGGTTGCAGACCGGTCGCCATGATTTCGACCTGCTGGGTTTGTCTCCAGTTGTCATTGCCCAGAACCAACGCGCCATTGCCGTCGTGCAGCTCGAGGGTTGGATCGGCCAGCGCGTTTGGAACTCCGAAACCGGTGAGCGAAGGGCCGATGCCGCGGACCACGACTTTGAGCGGATTGTTCACGATGATGAACCCCGCAATCATAAGGTTGTCCCCCGCTCCGACCTGGCCGCGGGTGCTGACGTTGGCCAGCTTCGCGGCCGAGCCCACACTGAGATCGAACGCCTCGGCGACCCCGATGCCGGTGGTGTTGTTCGCTCCGCGGACCTGCGCGGTGTAACTGCCGGGAGAGAGTGTCCCGATGAGAGCTGACTCGGCGTCGTTCGCCGGCGCCAGGCCCGAAGCCTGCATCTCGGCAACCTGATCGGACGTGATAATTCCGCCGATCACCGTGGTTCTCCAGTTGTCGTTGCTCGCGATGAGGGCGCCAGCGTTGTCGTGAAGTTCCAAGGTGGGATTAGCGAGGGCGGCCGGGACATTGGTGGAAGGTCCGGTCCCGCGCACGATCAATTTCTTCGTCGAACCCCCCGGCCCCTGGACGATAAATCCGGTGATAAGTAAATTATCGCCGGTTCCGACCGGCAACCGGGTAGAGATATTCGCGGCGGACCCAGCGCCGGTGGCAGTCACCCGATCGTAACCGAGGATGTCCATCACCCGCAGATCCACCTCCGACAAATCGTTCAACACGCCGTCACTGCTGAAGGCGTTGAACGCGTCGTTGGTGCCATCGGCCCAGTCCTGCAAATCACCCTGGTTCGCGTTGAAGTTGTTGAACGCCTTGAGGAGCGTCGTCCCGTTATCGATCGAGAAAGACCTGCCCGGTCCCTTGTTCAGGCCGCGCATGCCCGCGCCGGCATAGCTGAACAAATCCATTTGTTGAAATTCGGGGGCCGGCGTCCCGTCACCCATGTTCCCAATGCGCCCCATGATTTCCGTGAACTCGTGCAGAGCCGTGCCGATGAAATCGATTTTTCCAGGCAGGGCGCGATTGTTCGGATCGTAGGTGAATTGATGTCCGCCACCGAAAGTGAAAGTACCGTCCACCGTCACGGCGTCGTCCGCTCTGAGCCCCAGCGCTTTGGCCTGCGCCACGGTTACCAAATAGCTGTGGTTGCCAACGATCGGGTCCGCTCCCGGGACCGATCCTCCCGCGCCAAGCGACGTTGCGTCATCCGCGGTTTTCGAGTCCGTCACCATCGCAGCGCGGAGGGTGCCATAATTATTGACTGAAATAACCGACGAGCTGCTCTCCCCGAGCGTGCTGGTTCCCGGAACCGCCGTGATCATGATGTTGAAGTTGATGTTGTCGTTAAATCGGCTGGTCAGTTGCTGCGCGGCATAAGTGTTCGCCGCTTTCATGGCCGTGATGTCGGCGGGGGTGAGACCAGCCGCGGTGAAGGTGGCGTCCGAGTCATAACTCAAATTGATGTTTAACGCGGAGACGCTTTCAGCTGCCATCATTGAGAAGACAACGATCGTCCAGAGCGCCATTCGGGCTCGCGTCGCAGGTGGACTGCTCGATTCTGACTTTGATTCGCAGCGGGTGTTTCCGGATTTCATATTTCGTGAGCTTTCGTGTTCTTACAGAGACACTTACTGGGCAATATCAAAACGCCGAAGTCTGTCGAGTTATATCAAAAACAGCTGAGGTAGAGACGCCGCGCGGCGGGGTCCGTGGGCAGCCTCTTTGAACGATCACGATCCGGCAGCTGCCGGACCGCGGCTACAGCGCTAAACCTGGACTGTTTGTTTGGCGTACTGCGCGATGAGGGACTCGTAGCTTTGGACCATCTCTTCGTAGCTGCCGGATTCGTCGTCCCGTTCGGAAAGTGATTTCGCGCCGTCGGGGATCTCGAATCCGAGCGCGGGATCGTCCCAGCGGCAGCCGACCACATCGAGGGCGGCGCTCCAATAACTGCTCAGCCCGAAAGCGAGAACGGCGTCCTCTATAAACCACAGAACATGCGCAACGCCGCGTGGGATAGTGACGGCACAACGCTCCTCCGCCCGCCAGTCGATCGTCACGCTGCGCCCAAAGGTGGGCGAGTCGCGACGGATATCGTGGAGCCCCAGGAGCCCGCGTCCGGCGAGCAGCGTGTAGTATTCCTCATAATCGACGTGGACGTGCACGCCCCGAACGACGCCTGCCTTTGAGATGCAGGCGTTCCACTGAACCGCAGGGAACGCGCCGGGCCATTCCGCGCGGTAGATTTCGTAAAGGCAACCGCGCGCGTCGGGGTTCTGCTTCGCCGGCACGACGGCACAACCTTCGATTGGGAAACGGGCGTTGACGTGTTGGAGTCGAATCATTTCACCGGGCTGGTGTGGAGCTGGTGGAGAAACTATCACAACCGCGGGGACAAATGCTAGACCGGGGTGATGCAGACCCGTTGCAATTTAATGCCGAGCGCCCTGGGATCATCGGAGAGCCCAAGTTGCTTTGGGGAAATTGTTTCGTCAAAGCGAAGGCGTAAGCCGAGTCGAGACCCGATCCACGCGGACGCCGGGACGATGATGCTCCAATCGCCGGCCGGCTTCGAGAGTGTCCATCGCCCGATCGGGTCGCCTCGCACGGTCTCGATGACGACTTCGCGAGGCGCGCCCTGCGGTTTCTGAAAAACGATGAGTGAAAATTCAAATCGCAGGTCAGTCGTGGGCGGGTTGCCGATATCGAACGTTAGATTCGCGGACGGACCGTCGCTCCAGAAGCCGTCGCCTTCCGGAAACGACCATCCGCTCGCCAGGTAGCGTGCTCCGCCCGCCCCGGCGCTGAAATTCATCGGCGTTCCAATCGTGGTGTGGCAGGCGCGTCGCACGGCCTCGGCGCGGAGGGAAGGAGCGGCGCTCTGGGCGCCGGCCGGCTCGAGGCCCACGCGTTCGCGCAGGTAGCGCAGATT
>JBAPMH010000362.1:0-1824 GCA_049278515.1 Chthoniobacterales bacterium | reverse complement strand
GCTCCGTTGAAAGGGGTGGACTTTAGTTAGGTTTGTCTCTCTGGCAACGGGTAAAGTTCGCCCCGCGGGCGCATCCGAGCATTTACCTGTAGCCACGGCCTGTGGGCCGTTAGATTTAGAGACTTGTCGCCGATGCTTCGCATGACCAACGATCACGCCTCGAGGACGGCCCACAGGGCCGTGGCTACACCCCCATGGACGATTCTCCCGACGTCCGCCCAGGCTAAGTCGAATCCACCAGAGCGTTAATCGCCCCGTCTGGTTCATAACGTTCTGCACACATCAGCGCCAGAAATGGCTAGCGTCAGATCAAGTCCATGCGGCATTTGTTCGATTCGCTGAGCGCGGCCTTAAAAACTTCAACGTCGCGGTCGGCGTCTATATAATCATGCCCGATCACCTTCACCTCTTTGTCTGCGGTGATCCCGAGTTTCTGCTGTTTCCATGGATTGGCGCGTTGAAACAAGTTCTTGCAAAAGCCGCCCATCGCTCAAAATCCGCCGGCCAGATCTGGCAGGAAGGATTCTTCGATCATCTGCTGCGCAACGACGAAAGTATGGGCCAGAAATAGAATTACATCCGCGAAAACGCACTGCGCGCTGGATTGGTGGATCGTGCCGAAGACTGGCCCTACCAGGGCCAGATCGTCCCCATCGATCGCGTCTAACCAACCCTATGGCCACGTTCTGCAGGCCGTCCTTCTTCGGTCCCCTGATTTGTAGCACGGCCCTGTGGGCCGTTCTCTCTTCTTCCCAAAGCTAGCGAGACGGCCCACAGGGCCGGGGCTACAACCGATTTTCGGATCGCGAATTACAGTTCGAAAACCGTCCGCAACCGGCGCAGGAACGACGAACGGTATTCCGATTCCTTTTTCTCCTGGTCGTGAGGTTTCGTCGCGTCTTTGACGATGCCATCCCCCTCGAGCCTGCGTTTCGCCAGGAGCTCACTCAGCGCGGTGAGACATTCGGGCGATTCGCGCAGCACTTCGGCCATCACCGGTTTGCTGATCTCCATGACTTCGCAATCGTTGCCCTCCGCCCGGACGGTGGCGGAGCGCGGCTCGCCGGTCAGCAGGGCGAATTCTCCGAAACAATCGCCCTGCCGCATCAGGCCGACGCGAACACCGGCTCCGTTCTTCGCGATGGAAACCGCGGCGCTGCCTCGCAACATGACGAACATCGAATCGCCCTCCGCCCCTTCCTCGATGAGGCGCTCCCCGCGCCCGTAACGATGAATTTGCGACTTTTCCAGGAGGTGCGCCAACTGTTCGTCGGTCAGGCAATCGAACAGACCTTCGCTTCGCAAAATAGCGCGGGCCTCGGTCCGGCCATCGGCGATGCGCTTGGGGCCGCGCTGCAAATGGAGGGTCCGGATCGGGAAAGGAATGGTGATCTGTTGCCGTCTGAATTCGTACCAGATATTGGTCCGGATCGCGTCGCAGACCTCGTTGTAGGCCCGGTGGTTGCCCATGGAAAACTTGATCTCGTAAACCACGGCCGATTCCGCGAAGTCCATGACGAAAACCTTGGTGGGCGGCTCCGGGAGGACGCCTTCCGCGCTGGAAACGGCACGATGGAGCGCGTCTTTTACGCGATTCGGCGGGACGTCGTAATCGACTCCCACGCGGAGCCGCATGGCGTGGACCTCCGTCGGGTAATGGAGGTTGATGATCGGATTGCGCGCGATCTGGTAATTGGGGATGTCGAGATAAATGCCGTCGTTGGTCCGGAACCGGGTCGAGCGCCAGTTGATCTCCATCACTTCCGCGAAGCGCTCTTGGATATGGAGCCAGTCGCCGACTTTGTAGGGCTTGCTGATTTGCAG
>JBAPMH010000361.1:0-2391 GCA_049278515.1 Chthoniobacterales bacterium | reverse complement strand
ATCGTGGTGAGCGTCACCATGGACACCGTCGCCCAGATCCAGAGCCATCTGCTCGCCCATCAATATGAGGGTTTGATCAAGCGGGCGCGTCTGAGAGGAGCGCGGCGGAGATGAACCTGGTCCTGCTCGGGCCTCCCGGCGCGGGCAAGGGAACCCAGGCCAAGCTGTTGGAAGACTCCCGGTCTCTGGTCAAGCTGTCCACGGGCGACATGCTCAGGGCCGCGGTTGCCGCGGGCACGGAGGTTGGCCGCAAAGCCGGCGAGATCATGGAGCGCGGCGCGCTCGTACCCGACGATCTCGTCATCGGCCTGATCGCCGAACGTATGGATCGGGGGCCGGCCGGCCAAGGGTATATCCTCGACGGCTTCCCGCGGACCATCGCCCAGGCTGAGGCGCTCGACCACCTGCTCAAGCAGCGCGGCGAGACGCTCGACAGCGTGATCGTGATGGAGGTCGACGACGACGCTCTGGTCGAGCGGATTGCAGGCCGGTTCGCTTGCGCCTATTGCGGCGAGGGCTATCACGACCTGTACAAGCTGCCGAAGGTTAAGGGCGTGTGCGACCGCTGCGGCAGCGCCGGGTTCGTGCGGCGCAAGGACGACAATGAGGACGTGGTACGGGCGCGACTCAAGGCCTATCACGCCCAGACGGAGCCCCTGATCGACTATTATCGGCGGCAGGGAAAGGTCAGCACGGTGGACGGCATGGCCGATATATCGGCGGTAGCCAAGGAGATCGACCAGGCCTTGGGAGGCAAAGGCGCTAAAGGGGTGAAAAATCGGGCAAAGACGCCCGGTTGACCTTGTCAAGCGGAATCGCTAAATAAGCCCCGCTGCAAGGAAATAATGGACTGACCGATCCCGGGGGTAGAGCCTGTCCGCGGTCAGTCTCGTTGTGTTCCCGACTGGGGAATCAGGTTTTAATTTCAGCACGTTAGCCGTGCGCGCGAGGAGACGACTACGTGGCCCGAATTGCAGGCGTGAACATCCCTACCAATAAGCGGGTCGAGGTAGATCTCACTTATATCCATGGCATTGGCGATAGTTTCGCCAAGCAGATTTGCGCCAAGGTCAACATCCCGCCGGAGCGGCGGGTCAGCCAATTGACTGAATCGGAGGTCAGCCAGATCCGCGAGGTGATCGACCACGACTATATGGTCGAAGGCGATTTGCGGCGCGACGTTGCCATGAACATCAAGCGGTTGATGGACCTCGGCTGTTACCGGGGCTTGCGCCATCGCCGCGGATTGCCGGTGCACGGCCAGCGGACCCATACCAATGCGCGCACACGGAAAGGCCCGGCCAAGCCGATCGCCGGCAAGAAGAAGTAGGCACAAATCAGCAGCGCGCGGCCGGGCGGTTTAGCCTCGGTCTCCGCGCCAATTCGGAAATGCGGGATTAAAGCATGGCCAAGGACAAAGCGCGGGTTCGTCGCCGCGAGAAGAAGAACATCACGTCGGGCGTCGCCCATGTGCATGCAAGCTTCAACAACACGATGATCACCATTACCGACGCGCAAGGCAACGCCATCTCATGGTCGTCGTCCGGCGCGATGGGTTTCAAGGGATCGCGCAAATCCACGCCCTATGCCGCGCAGGTGGCCGCCGAGGATGCCGGCAAGAAGGCGATGGATCACGGCATGAAGAATTTGGAAATCGAGGTGAGGGGACCTGGATCGGGACGCGAGTCGGCGCTCAGGGCTCTTCAGGCCGCCGGTTTCAACATCATTTCGATCCGCGACGTGACGCCGATTCCGCATAACGGCTGCCGGCCCCGCAAGCGCCGGCGCGTCTAACAAGAAAGGCTAGTCACCCGCACATGTTGCACGAGGATTCTCGGAAGCTGGGGCAGGCGGCCCCGCTCAAGGACCAGGAAAGGGCCCTCCAGGTGCTGCAGAAGAACTGGCAAGATCTCATAAAGCCCACCAAGCTCAATGTCTCGGCTGGCCGCGACCCGGCCCGTTTCGCCATGGTTGTCGCCGAGCCGCTTGAGCGCGGCTTCGGGCTGACGCTCGGCAACGCGCTTCGCCGCGTGCTGTTGTCGTCGCTGCAAGGCGCCGCCATCACGTCGGTGCATATCGATGGCGTGCTGCACGAGTTCTCTTCGATTCCGGGCGTGCGCGAGGACGTGACCGACATTGTCCTCAACATCAAGGAAATCGCGCTTCGGCAACACGCCGATGGCATCAAGCGCATGGTGTTGAAGAAGGAAGGCCCGGGCGTGGCCCGTGCCGGCGACATCGAGGGCGGCGCCGATATCGAAATTCTCAACCCCGACCATGTGATCTGCACGCTCGACCAGGGCGCCTCGATCCGCATGGAGTTCACCACCTCGACGGGCAAGGGCTATGTGCCGGCCGAGCGCAATCGCCCCGATGACGCCCCGATCGGCT
>JBAPMH010000360.1:0-4290 GCA_049278515.1 Chthoniobacterales bacterium | reverse complement strand
AGGTCAAAGGGCCCTGCATTAGCTGGATTAAAAACATTATCAACTGCTCCCGTCGGAGTTAGTTTCACCACGCCGACGTGCGGTATTCCGTTGAACGCGGAGAACTCCCCACCGACGTAAATGTTTCCCGCCGAATCCAGCGCGAGCGCGCGAATGTAATACTGATCCGGTCCCGACCCCGGGTTGAAAGAGGGATCGAGCGTTCCGTTGGGGTTGAGTCGGGCAATTCGCGGCATGGGCACGCCGTTCACTTCCCCAAAAAATCCGGCGATCAGAATCTTCCCGTCCGGTTGAATGAGCAACGCGCGAGTCGACCTGTCGGTGTGCACGTCGAAAGACGAGTCAACCGTGCCATCAGAGTTTACGCGGAGGACATTGTTATGCGGAACTCCATCGCAGGTGGTGAAAACGCCGGTCATAATAACCTTGCCATCCGCCTGGGTAGCCACGGTCCAGATATTGGGCTCATACTCCGTCACTCCGCCCAGACCGGCGAAGCTGTTGTCCGCTGACCCGTCGGGATTGGCCCACGCCATGTTCTGACGGACCTGTCCGCCGAAGTCCGAAAAATAGCCCCCGAGAAAAACCTTGCCGTCACTCGGCCGAACGAGCGCCGTGTTGATCTGCCAGGCGGAGACCCCCGCGCCGGTCTCGCTGAAGCTTGGGTCCAAGGCACCATTGGTTTGGAGCCGGGCCACATTGTTTGCGGTCGCGACACCAACCGTATGAAATTCTCCGACCGCGATTAACTTTCCATCTGGCTGTTGCGCCATGCCGTTAATCAGCCCGTCGTAGTTATACCCCTCGAACTCCTCGGTGCTAAACCCGTTATCGACGACTCCCGTGCTGGCGTTCAAACGCACGATACTGTGGCGCGCGACGCCGCTGAATGAGTCGAAGTAACCAAAGGCAAGGATCTGATCATCCGCCTGCACGAACAGGCCTGAGATTGAACCTTTAGCGGGATCCACCGCGGTGCCCGGAGTAAAAGTGGCGTCGAAACTGCCGTCGGCGTTCATCCGGGCGAGGCCCGGCACGGGATGACCGTCGAACGAGTCGAACACCCCCGAGATGATGATCTTTCCCGCGTTGCCAGCCAGGTTTTGGCGCGCTGCGTGATAGACAAAGGTGTTGAACGTGCCGACGCTGTGGGCCGCGCCAGCGCCGGGATTGTACGATGGATCGAATGTTCCATCGCTATTGAACCGGGCGATGCAGGAACGAGGTACACTTGTCCCGGGTCCCGTCATGATAAAGAAAAACTGGCCGAAAACGACCAACTTCCCATCTGGCTGAAGGAGCATGTCATATATGCTGCCACCGCCGGCACCGGTTCCATTTGCCGAGATTACGGCGCCGGGATCGTAGCCGGTGTCGAGTGAACCGTCGCTATTGAGCCGGGCGATCCCCGAGCGGGCAACCCCATTAACATTTTGGAAAAAGCCGACGATGATAATCTTGCCATCCGCTTGGAGGGCGATATGACTGGCACCATTATCGGGACCGGCGCCGGGGTCGAGCGATAGGTCGAGGGTGCCGTCCACATTGAGCCGAGCAATACTGGGCCGAGGCCCGCCATGCACCTCCGAGAATTGTCCGGCGATGATGAGTTTGCCATCAGCCTGCAAGACCGACGCCGAAACCAGTCCATTGGTAATCTTTCCGGAGTTGAAGGTCGAATCGAGGGTGCCATCTGTCTCGATCACGCCGGATGGTTCCTGGGCAAGCGGGCGACCCGGCGAGTTGGTGGCGCTCCTGGTTAAAGTGAAAGCCATCATGCCGGCCGCAAAAATCCCGAACAAAATACTGACGGCGGCAATCCGCGGAATTATTGATTTCATATGCGGTGTTGTGAGTTAGGCAGTCGGCGGAGGCCGATGCCGGGTTGGTCCGGGGGAAATACTGACAGGCTCGCTCCCGCCAGGAGCGAACTCGAAATCGATCGTCTGGAAATTCGATGGGGCATGGGGCGCCTCCGGCCCCTTTTTATGTTCCAGGCATGGATAGGGCAAGCCAAATCTGAAGCGCTGATTTTAGCGCAGGTCCACCCAAAGCCGGCTGGTCAGTCTGGGTCCGTTTTTGTGCTTTATGCGCTTTTCCTGATTAGGTAGCGTCGCGGCATGAGTGGCGAGGCATCCGCCCCTGGCTTGGACGTGACGATTCGCGATTTTAACAGCGGTCAGAAGGTCTTTAGCCGCTACACCCTGATCAAGACGCTCGGCCGGGGTGGCATGGGCGTCGTCTGGCTCGCCCGCGATGACGAACTGGAGCGGAACGTCGCCCTGAAATTTTTGCCGGAGCTGATCGTGCACGATCGGGCAGTCCTGGGCGACATGAAACGTGAGACCCGGCGCAGCCTCGATCTGACCCACAAGAACATCGTCCGCATTTATGATTTTGTGCACAGCGAGCAGTCGGGCTGCATCTCGATGGAATACATCGACGGCGACACGCTATCGAATCTGCGGGCGGACAAGCCGCACAAGGTCTTCGAACCGCATGAGCTTACCGAATGGACCAGCCAGCTTTGTGACGCGCTCGATTACGCCCATAACCACGCCCGCATTATTCATCGCGACCTCAAGCCGGCGAACCTGATGGTGAACCAGCGCGGCGACCTCAAGGTCTCGGATTTCGGCATCTCGCGCAGCCTGAGCGATTCAGTGAGCATGCTGACGATGGAACGCGGCCGGAGCGGCACCCTGGTCTTCATGAGCCCGCAACAGCTCGACGGCGAGCGGGGCACGCCGGCGGACGACATCTATTCGTTCGGCGCGACGATGTACGAACTGATCACAAGCAAGCCGCCGTTCTCCTCGGGGAATGTCGACCGCCAGATCCGGGAAAAAATTCCGCCGCGCATGGCGGAACGCCGCAAGGATTTCGAGATCGAAGGCGAGATGATCGACGATGCGTGGGAGAAGGTCATCGCTTCCTGTCTGGCCAAGGATCCGGCGCGCCGCCCGCAATCGTTCGTCGAGATCGCGGAACGGCTCGAGATCGCCTCGCCAAAAACCGTCCGGGCGGCACGCGCCATTCAACCGCCGACCGTGGCCACCGGAAGCGTTTCGGCTGCCGCCCCCGCAACGGCGACCTCACCTGGGACCGCGACGACCTCGACGCTGCCGCTTCTTCCAGGGACCGGCGGCCTGAGTGCCGGAAAGGTCGCCCTCATCATCGGAGGGGTGGGGGCGCTATTGTTCTTTTTCCTCGTCGCCCTCGGTATCTGGTATTTCGTGTCGAAGGGATCGGCCCCGAAGACCACGGCCGTGACCCAGCCGTCCACCGCGCCGGCTTCGAAGCAGCCGCCGGCAGTTGGCGCCGGTCCCCAGGACGACAATGCCCTTGGCGGCGTAATTCTGAAGACGACCCCGAAAGGAGCGACGGTGACGCTGGGTGGAATGGAAGCGGGCAAGAGTCCGGTGACCTTCAAGGGAATCAAGGCCGGAAAATATCCGCTCCGGATTTCACTCGACGGTTACGACCCGGTCGAGCGCGACGTCGAGGTGAAGCCGGGGCAGTTCGTCGATCTCGGCACGATCATTTTGGTCCGCAGCAGCGGGATGGCGAACACGGCCAAGGAGGTCAACCCGTTCAAGAACGAAGTGCGTCCCGGTCCGTCGGCGTCAAAAGATCAGCCGAATGTCCCCAACGCGCAGCCGGTCGTTCCGGTCAATGATTTCACTGGAGGCTAACTCATGAAACCGAAATTCCTCGTCGTGGTCGTGGCTTTCCTGGCCACCGCAATCACCGTGGAAGCGCAGATCGACACGATCGTGCGCGCCTTCGTCGATCAGGCGGCGCGCAACCGGCAGCAACAGCCGCAACCAAGACGGCAGCAGCCGCGAACGCAGTCGAACCGCCAGCCCAAGAAGCTCTTCGACGGCACCTGGCTGGCGACTCAGTCAAAGACCAACCCGGAAAGTCAACAGACCGTCAACCGGTCGTTCACCCTGATCATCAAGGATGGAAAAGCAACCAGGACGCTCGACACAACGAACGTCTCGACTCCGGACAAGCCGTTCTACACGTCGATCTTCGAGCTGCAACGGCGCTGGACCTACAACTCGATTGCGTGCACCGAACAGGGCCCGAGCATTACGATCCAGTGGAGCCCGGGGCAACTTGCCGACTGGACGCCGAAAACCGTCCCGAACTCCGTCGTCGAAGGATTCGGTTCCCCGATGGCGGAAACGGCAGTCTACAAGGTCGAAGGCGACCAGCTGACGCGGATCAACGATCCGAACGGCCTCATCTATCACAAGGCGAAGTAAGATGTAGCGGCGCTTC
>JBAPMH010000359.1:0-8388 GCA_049278515.1 Chthoniobacterales bacterium | reverse complement strand
CGGATGAACACGTTCGGCGCGCCTAATTTCCTTGGGCGGCGCAGGCGGCGTGGGTTCAACGGGCACGGCTTTCAGGACCGGTTTGGTCGATTCCGGAGTCACCGGCACGGCTTTCAGAACCGGCTTGTCTGCCGGCGGTTCGACCGTCTCTGCCCGGGGCGATGATTTGGTGGAGTCGGGCTCGACTGCTTCCGCTTTCAACACCGGCTTGGTCGGATCGGGCAGGCTGGTTTCCGAGGTCGACCCGGGCGGGGTGCTGTCCTCGGTTTTTTCCACGACCTTCGGTTTCAGGGTCGAATGAACCGAGCCATACGGATCGTTTTCCGCGAGAAGAACCGGTCCCTGGGCGGTGACCGGCGAGACTCGCTTCGGGTCGACCACCAGGGAAGCGCGCGGGAAACCGGAGGCCGGCAAATCGCGGACGAGCCGGGTGCGCGCTTCGCCGTGCACGTTACAGGGTTCGGTGGGCATCTGCGCCGAAGTCGCGAGCTCCATATAGGTCGTGCGTTTGTGGACGGTTTCGCCATCGGCCGATTTCACGGTGTCGTAACATTTGTCCGTGGCGAGCAATCCCGATCGAGTGCAAATCTCCGCTTTCTGGATTCCTTTCGGCTCGGGAATCTCTTTCCCTGGATAACGTTCGTTGGCGGCGTTCATCACGTCCACCCAGATCGGCAACGCGATGTCGCTCCCGAACGCGCCGCGATAAATCTTCTGCGGCTTGTCAAAACCGGCCCAAACCGCGCAGGTAATCGAGCTGTCGTATCCGGCAAAAAGCGCGTCGGTAAAATCATAAGCGGTCCCCGTCTTTCCCGCCGCGGGAAACTTCTTCAATCCGAACTTCGCGCGCGCCTCCCGGCCGGTGCCGGACTCAAGCGCCTCGACCAGGCAGGAGTGCACTTCGTAAGCGGTTTCCGGTTTCACGACCGATTGGCGCGTCCGGTCCTGCGGCGATTGCCAAACCACCGTCCCGTCTTTTTCTTCGATGCGATCGAGAATGCGCGGAGACTTCGGGCGCCATCCGCCATTGGGAAAAATCGTGTAGGCCAGGGCGAGCTCCGCGAGGGTGATTTCGCTGCTGCCGAGAAAGGTCGCGGGGAATGGACGCAGCGCAGAGCGAATGCCGGCATTTCGGCAAAGTTGAATGACGGGGTCGACGCCGACGGTCATTCCGATCCGGACAGTGGCGCCATTCTTCGATTTCACGAGGGCCTGGCGCGCGGTGATCGGCCCTTCGTAACGGTTGTCCTCGGATTCGGGGCCCCATTCACCGAGGATCCCGGTGGTCCCGCCAATCATGACCACTCGATTATCGAGCGCGGAGTCTTCGACGAGGGAACCTGGAAAGAGCCCGTTCTCGAAGGCGGCGGCATAAACAAACGGCTTGATCGCGGTGCCCGCGGGCCGTTTGGCCTGGAGGGCCCGGTCAAATTGGTTGTGCTCGAAATCGCGACCGCCGACCAAAACGAGAATCCCGGCGGTCTGGTTATCCAGCGCGATCAGCGCGCCCTGCAAATAATCGGGCGCGGCCTGGGCGTTTGGGACGGCCAGCTGCTTCGCGCTGCGATAACGGTTCGCGTAGACCTCGTAGGTCGGGTGGTTATAACCGGCATGCTGCTCGACCGCGTTGAGATGTTCGCGCAAAGAATCTTCGCCCACTTTTTGCAGTTCCGCGTCGATCGTGGTGTGAATCCGGTACCCTTCATTCATCGCCCGGTCCCAGCCGACGGCGGCGATCACCTGCTGGCGGATGTAATCGACCGCGTAGGTTTGACCCTGCGCGCTTTGCCGGCTGCCGATCACGACTTCTTCCGCCTGCGCTGTCTCGCAACGTTCGCGCGAGATAAATCCCAGGTCGCGCATCCGGGCGAGGGCTACATTCCGCGCGTCGCGTGACCCATTCTTGTCCGACCAGGGCGAAAGCCGGTTTGGACTTTTGATTAACCCGGCGAGCGTCGCGCATTCCGAGAGCGTCATGTCTTTCGCCGATTTTCCGAAATAACCGCGGGAGGCCGCCTCCGCTCCATAAAGCCCGCCCCCGAAGTAAATCCGGTTCAAGTAGAGCTCCATGATCTTCTGTTTCCCGAAACGATCCTCGATCCGCTTGGAGAGCAGAATCTCGAGCAGCTTGCGGCGGAACGTCCGTTCCTTGAGCGAGAAACTGTTCCGGGCGAGTTGTTGGGTGATCGTGCTCGCCCCCTGCCGGACATGGCCGGCCGTGAAGTTTTTCAATGCGGCCCGGACGATCCCCCAGAAATCGTAGCCGCCGTGCTGGTAGAACTTGCTGTCTTCGACCGAGACGACAGCGTTGATGAGGTCGCGCGGCAGTTGCTCGAACGGAACCGTCTCGCGGTTTTCCACATAGATTTGCCCAAAGATCTTATCGTTCCGGTCGAGAATCACGCTGGCGGATTCCATTTGTTCCAGCTGTGCAAGATCGAAGGCGCCGGCCTGGGCGGAGAGAACGTTGAGCAGATACCAGAAGTAAATTCCGAACCCAAGAAAGCCGGCCAGGACGACCGCGATCGGGATGTAATATCTTCGGCGCCGGTACCAGGGCGGGCGATCGAAATACTCGACCGGCGTTGGCGGGAGATAGGAAACGGGCATGCGGCGGCGGACGTGAATCGTTACGGCGTTAAATCGTCAAATCGAAGAAGATCCTATCGTTTCGACGTTTCACGATGCAACGATTCAACGATTTGACGTAAAGATACCCATGCTCACTGGCGATCAAGCCCTGGCCGGCTTCATTCAACAGACGATTCGTGAAACTGGCCCCGTAACTTTCGCCTGGTTTATGGAGCAGGCCCTCTATCATCCGGAATTCGGTTACTACAGCTCGGGACGGTGTGAGATTGGCCGAGGCGGCGATTATTTCACCAACGCCAGCGTCGGGCCGCTCTTTGGGCGACTGCTCGCGGCGCAATTTGCCGAGATGTGGGAAGTCCTCGGCCGGCCCGACGATTTCGTGATTGTCGAGCAAGGTGCTCACCATGGTGACTTCGCGCGGGATGCGCTGCTCGCGGCGCGGGAACGGTCGCCGGCTTTCTTTGCGTCCTTGCGTTACCGGATTGTCGAGCCGTTTCCGATCTTAGAGGAGCGGCAACGGGTAACCCTGAGCGATTTTCGTTCGAAGTTGAAATGGGAAAAGTCGCTCGACGATCTGGCGCCATTCCAGGGGGTGCACTTCTCAAACGAATTGCTGGATGCGATGCCCGTTCATCTGATCGCTCGCAACGAGGAAAATACCGGATGGCGGGAACGATTGGTCGGCTTATCGGGTGACGGCTTCGCTTTCGTCGAGGGGCCCATTGCGAACGATGCTCTGCGCCAGCATTTGAAGAAGATTCCAGAAGGCCCGGCCGCGCCTTACGAAACGGAGATAAACCTGGCCGCGCTGGAATGGGTCGCCAACATTTCGCGAAAACTGGAACGAGGATTTGTTCTGGCGGTCGATTACGGTTATGCGCGTGAGCAATTTTATGCCGCGCAGCGTTCGAGCGGCACGCTCCAATCGTATGCGGAGCATCGCCCTCTGCCCTCGCCCCTGCGGGGGATCGGCCAGGCCGATATCACGGCTCACGTCGACTGGACCAGCGTCGTCGAGCGCGCGGAAGAGTGCGGGCTGACCCTGAACGGGTTTACCGATCAGCATCATTTCATCACGGGGTTGTTGACCGTGGTGGAGCCGGCCGCTGATGAACGCCGAGCTCTCCAAACCTTAATGCACCCGGAATTTCTCGGAACCCGTTTCCAATCTCTCGGCCTCGGCAAGGATGTGCCCGTCGCCGGCCTTAGTGGTTTCCGTTTCGCGCGCGATGCACGAAAGGCGCTCGGCATACGCTGATAGCCTGTGTTCCTAAAAGCGAACTGTGAACTGCGCGCCGAGCATATGGGTAAGGTCGCGCAAACCGTCGTTGTCACGCTGAATGCTGTATTGGATTTTTAGCTGCGTGTGGGGCGTGAACCGATAGCCGGCCGCGACATCGGTCCGCCAGATGTCTCGGCCCCAGGGTGCGCTGCCGCCATAACCATCGGGCACGTCCGAAAAGAACTGCTGATTCCAGCGCAAGGCGCCAAAGAATTGCGGCGCGAAATTGTACTTAGCCTCCAAATAGTAGGCGAACGTGTCCGCATCGCCGAAACCGGGGACTTCGAAGCGGGCCTCGAAGAATTCCGCCCAAAGCTGGAGGTGATGCCAGGCAAAGCTGATGTCCTGGCCCACGACCGTCTGGTGGAAGTCGCCGATGTCGCGCCCCATCGGCAGAGTCGGGGCTGCCGTGGATTGGAAATAGGCGCCGTCGCTGGCGGAAACTCCGATGTTCCAGCTTTGGTTGGGACGAAACCCGAGACGGCCGCTGACGGTGGGATTGCCGAAGCCCCGACGCGTAACGTACCAGGATTCCGGCCGCGAAGAGAGCGACGCATTCTTTACTTCCGCGGCGTAATCGAACTGGCCAATCTTCCCAGCCACGGATGCGCCCGACGCATAACTCGGCCCCCAGATCACGGGATTGTGTTCGTATTTCTCGTCCGGCGGTCCGATCGAGAGAGAGGGAGTGTAGGGCGCGCTTTCATCTTCAATCGCGGTAATGTTCTCATAGGGCAACGGCGCATTGATGAATGGATTGCTCCACGACAGATGGCGCTCGACCCAGCGGCCCACCACCGTGGCAAACTGACCAACCTGGAGACTGATCCGGCCATCTTCCCATGGGGTGAAGCGCACCGCGTATTCGTCGAGACGCAATTGGGCGCCGTGGTCGCTCGGATCGAAGCCACGATCGACCCGCGATTGCGCGAAGAAGTAAACCTTCGAACCGAGCTGAGCATCCACGAACAAACTGAGGCGCGGATTGAAAAGGTCGTCGCTGGTGGTCCGGATAAGCCCGGGCGCCGTTCCCCAGAAGTGATACCCCTCCAGATCGAGCGTGCCACTGAGTCGCACGCGCGCTTTGTCCTCGAAGGCAGAGAAAGTCAGCGTCTCCTCGACGCGATCGAGAAAATCTTCCGCGCGCGCGCCGGGAATCACGCATCCGGCGATAGCCACGATCAGAAAAGGCTGGAACAGTCTCATGCGGGGCGGGAGGAGTCGGGGACAACCTTGTCGGCGGGACGGAAACGGACCTCAAATTCAGTCCATTTCTCGTCAGAGGAAACGAGGCGCATTTCGCCGCCGTGCAGGCGCACGAGCTCGCGGGCCAGGTTCAGGCCGAGACCATGGCCGGCCACTTTTTCACCATTGGTTCCGCGAGAAAAACGTTCAAAAATGAGAGGCTGCATCTCGATTGGGATCGCCGGGCCGGTATTTCCGACCGTCAAGAAAACCGAGGAGTCGTTCGCCCTGGCGTCAACCTGGATGCGTCCGCCCGGGCGGTTGTACTTGCGCGCATTTTCGAGAAGGTTTTGCAGAATAAGCGAAGTGTAACGCTTCTCGCCCGCAATGTGGAGCCCGGACGGAACAGAGGCCTTTATTTCGAGACCGAGCGGATCCGGGAGAGCATTCAGGTCATCCAGCCATTCATCGACCAACTGAGTGAGGTTAACCGGATTGAATTCGATCTGGAGGCGGCCCGCGTCCATTCGGGAAAGAAGAAGAAGATCGTCGATTACGCCGGTGAGCCGATAGGTCTGATGATGCAGATCGGAAAGTTCGTCATACACTTCGCCCGAAAAATCCTCCCGGCGCAGAAGTCCCTCGAGGCCGGCGCGCAAGACCGTCACCGGCGTTTTTAGCTGATGCGAAGCGTTCGCGGAAAAACGGGCCGATCTTTGCAGCTCCTCGCTGGTGGAGGCGAGCTTCGCTTCCGCGCGTTTGCGATGCTCGCGATTTTCCTCCGAATCGACGGCGAGTTCCGCCACCGGCGCCGAGAGTCGTTTGGCCAGCAGGTGACTGGCGGCGAATCCAGCCAGAAGCAGGGCCGCGCCCGCGCTGAGAATTTGCCAGCGCAACCGGCGCTGCCGGGCCAGCGCGTGCTTGAGCGGATAAATGCAAACCTCATACACGGCGGGGAAAACGGACTCGGGATTGAGTCGCTTGAAAAAGAGAAAATTCGGTTCGCCTTCGATCTCGAGGCGGGAGCTCCGCTCAGCGCTGTTGGGTGCCGTCACGAGCCGGTTCATCTCCCGATCGATGGCGGCTCGGGCCATTTCGGAAAGCGCGGGCAAATGAAGCGCGCCCCCCATCCAAATCCCGCTTTTCATTCCCTCGCCCGAGCGTTTTTCGGCGACTTCGATCGGCTTGAATCCGACGACCAGGGCCGCGATCACTTCATTTGTTTCGGTCGAGTTAATCGGGAGGGCAATGATCTCGTCAATAATTTCCTCCCCGTTCGTGCCCTTTCGCAGGAGGTAGCCGATCTGGGGAGTTTGAGGCAGCGGCTTCACCGAAAGGTGAGCTTCTTCCTCGGGCCGAAGAACGCCGACATCGTTTGGATTCGGCGGCGGAAGCATTGCGCCGGTGCCGTCGAGAAAACGATAAAACCGGGCCTGGGGCGCTCGTGAAGGAGGGTTCTGCCCGGCGGGCGTCTGGTCCTCCATGATGTCGCGCAGCTCTTCTTTTGCGCTGGGATAAAGAAGGTCGAGGGCGTTATCTTCGAGGGCCGCGTGAATGCGCGGCTTATCGATCAGGTTGCGGCAGCGTTCCGCGAGCGCGGCGTAACGCAATTCTTCCATGGCGTGTAATCTGGCCAGCTCCGCCTGGAAATCGCGGTCGAGATCACGCTGGGCATCCGCGGCCGCGTTGCGTTCCGCCAGGTACAATCCCGTGGCGGTGAGCCCGAAGACTACCAGCATCATTCCGGCAAAGAGCTTCGTGCGGAAACCCGCGACGTTCGGATTCTTCTTCTCGTTCGCCTGAATCACGGAAAATCGACGTGCAGTGTCGAGCCGCTCGTGAGGTCGATCGGGTGCTGACGCGTTGTCCGGCTGTCCACCCAGGCCTTGAGCGTGTAGTGGCCCGGGGGAAGTCCGCTCAGGCGATAATGTCCGTTGTTATCGGTCATCGTAAAATGCGGCGTAGCCAGAACCAAAATGAGCCCCCGCATGTGTTCGTGGATGTCGCAGCGCAACGTGACCAGCCCGGCGACGTCGAACGTCTGGAAGGGAATCGGCCTCTCGTCCGGACGATATCGGCCCAGATCGAAACGCTTGGCGGGCGAGTAGGAAAAAATGTTGTGATACGTGTCCTTTTCGAGATTCGGAAATTCCACCTTCGTGCCGGCCTGCACCGGGAGGAGGGCTGGAGTAAACGTCAGGTCCTTCTGAGTGACCTGCTTTGTCGGCAGGCTCGCCGGCTTCGGGAACGATCCTTCGAGATAGACCACGGCGAGCGGGGGATCGGTTGCGAGGACGCCTCCGGTCGTCACGATTTCATAACGCTTCGTCATCACCGGAGCCGAATGCGACTTGGGCAATTCAACGCGCCCTTCCACCGACGCTTGCGCCGCGAGAAATCGCACGCCGGCGGCGAGCAGAGAACAGCAAAGCAAAAGAGGGCGCATACTATTTCAATCGCGTCTGGTAGGTCGGGCGGCCACAAAAAGTAAATTACTTTTTCAGCCAATCACTAAATAAAAGGCCGCATTCGAAACAATCGGGAGCGGTCTGGCGAACGGACTGCGGCGGCTGGTTTGGGGTTAGAGGTAGCCAAGGTAACAACGCCGTTATTTTTAATCATAGTTTACGTAAAAACAATCCTTGTTTCGGAACTTTTCCGGATAAAGAGGAACGGGGGATTTTGGCGTCAGCATGCCTTGGGCGACCCGACCCTGGAACTGCACGACAGCAACGGCCATGTTGCGGAGTAACGACAACTGGGAGGACCAGCAGCGCAGTCAAATCGAAGCGACCGGTCTCGCTCCCTCGACGGACTCGGAGGCCGCGATCGTCGCCGAGCTCCCACCGGGCGCCTACACCGCCATCGTCGCCGGTAAAGGCTCCAACGGCGTCGGCCTGGTCGAGGTGTATAACCTGCGCCGAGTCTCCGACGAACCGCACGGCGACAGGCACAGAAATGCGGCGTTACAGCGGCTTGGCATAACCCGGAAGACCCGGCCCATGATCCACTGCCGTGGGCCAATCCGGCGAACATCGCGTTTAATAAAAAGACCAAGAGCCTGCTCGTCACGAACCACGCCAGTCTCACCGGTCTGCCCGATCCAAGCTTTCTCTTCGCCGTCTTCGCCGTCTTCGTGAACGACAAAGCCGGCAAGCTGTTCAAGGACGACGACGACGATTAGGCGCGACCATCGGTAAATGCGGGTTGCAACGTTGCAACCGGAGGGGCTTCACGATCGCCTTCGAGGGGCGCGGGAGGCACATGTATTCGCCACATGCATATGAGCAATCAAATGTATATTTTTTTAATGTTTTTATAAATTTGAA
>JBAPMH010000358.1:0-2843 GCA_049278515.1 Chthoniobacterales bacterium | reverse complement strand
CCTGATCGACCCCATTCCGCTGGCCCCGGACGCGGCGGGCTCGCTGAGCAACATAGCCAGCGTCATCGTTACGAACGCAAATCACGAGCGGGCCGCCAATGACTTTGCGGACGAATTTCGGGTTCCCGTTTACTCGGCTGCCAGTCAGTCGTTTCCATCCGGCTTAACGGCCGTTCGGCTCGAAGGCGCGGCGCCCGGGGAAATAGCGGTTCATTCGGAGAGTAATGGCGGCGTCATGGTCATCGGGGACGCGTTAATCAACTTCGATCCCTATGGGTTCACGTTTTTGCCATCCAAATACTGCACAGACCATAAACTAATGCGCAGATCGCTAGCGCAATTACTGGACTATTCCTTTGAGCGAATGCTTTTTGCCCACGGCAATCCGATTCAATCGAAGGCCTGCCAACGGCTGGAATCGCTCTTAAAGAGCGAGCACTAACGAGCAATGGAAACGCTTACGGAAAGTCCGGTCGCGCGCTTCCTCCGCCTGATCCGGTTTTCTCACACGATCTTCGCGCTTCCCTTTGCTCTCGGCGCCTTGCTTGTCGCTGCCGATGGCCGCCCGAGCCTCCGCGTCCTTGGTCTGGTTCTTCTCTGCATGGTCCTGGCCCGGACCGCAGCCATGCTGTTCAATCGCCTGAGCGACTGGTCATTAGATCAGAAAAATCCGCGCACCGCCCAGCGTCATCTCCTCATCAAAAAGCCAGTGGCCTGGGCGCTGCTGACGATTTGCAGCGGCGGGTTTCTCCTTGCCAGCGCGGCCATCAATCGCACGACTGCCTGGCTTGGCCCCGTCGCTCTCGCAGTGGTCTTTTTCTATTCGCTGACCAAACGGTTCACTAACCTGACCCATTTCTTTCTCGGGGTCGCCCTTGCCGTGGCGCCCGCAGGGGCCTGGATTGCGCAAACCGGCACGCTCGAGCTACCACCGCTGGTTCTCGGCGCCGGCGTCGTTTGCTGGGTAGCCGGCTTCGATTTGATTTACGCCACCCAGGACGTCGATTTCGACCGGCGTGAAGGGTTGCGTTCCCTGGTCATCCGGATCGGCGTAACCGCAAGCTTGCAGCTGGCGCAGTGGCTCCATGTTTTAATGTTCGCCGCGCTTGTCGGCTTTGGGTTCGCGGCAAACCTCGGCCTGATCTATTTCGCCGCCATGCCGCTGATCGCGGGCGCTCTCGTCTACGAACATCGCAGCGCGCGGATTCTCGACCTGGCCGGGATCAATCGCGCATTTTTTCAGAGCAACGCTTTTGTGAGCGTCGTTTTCGTCGCGGCGGTCGCGGCGGATCGCTGCTTCTGATTAGCCCTCGAGCTGGGCGATGCGCTGAGCGTGCCGGCCGCCTTCGAAATCGGTCGTCAGCCAGATCCGAACAATCGCGAGGGCCGTTTCTTCAGGAATGACCCGCTCGCCCATCGAGAGAACATTCGCGTCGTTATGCTGGCGGGACAACTTCGCCGTCTGTTCGTTCCAGCACAGCGCGCAACGCGCGCCCCGCACTTTATTTGCTGCCATTGCCTCGCCGTTGCCCGAGCCGCCGAAGACGATCGCGCGATCGCACTCGCCCTTCACGACCGACTCCGCGGCTGGGCGAATGAAGACCGGGTAATCCACCGGCTCCTCGCTGAACGTCCCAAAATCCTTCACTTCGTGGCCGAGCTCAGCGAGCAACGCCTTCACTTTCTCTTTATAATGGTAACCGGCGTGGTCCGTCCCGAGAGCGATCTTCATGGCTGCGTTCTAATCCGGCGGAGGCGCGGGTGTCGAGTGAAAGCGTTTTAGGCTTCGTTGGGCAGCTCCGCGAGCTGCTTCCAGATTTCGCGCTCGCGCTCGCTCAACGTCTTGGGAATTTGAATTTGGGTTTCGACGAACAAATCGCCGCGCGTTCCCGACGCGGTCGGCATCCCATGCCCGCGCAAACGAAAACGCTGACCTCCCTGCGTTCCCGGCGGAATTTTCAGGCGCCGCTGACCTTCCAGGGTTGGCACGTTCAACTCGCCGCCGAGCGCCGCCTGCCAGGCCGGTAGTCTAACGTCGTGGATCAAGTCGTTTCCTTCGATGGAAAAATCCGGATGACGCGCCAGGCGCACGCGCAAGAACAGGTCGCCGCTTTTTCCGCCGCCGGCGCCCGCTTCCCCCTGGCCGGCGAGACGGATCCGCTGGCCTTCGTGCACGCCCTTCGGAATTTTGACCTGATAAGTTTCGACCTTGCTGGAATTTCCGCGCCGTAACGAAATCGGCCTCTTCGAGCCGTGAAGCGCCTCCTCGAGGGTCACCATGATGTCGGCCTCGACGTCGCTTCCCCGTTCGGCCGCCCGCTGTCGCTGACCGAAAGGACTGCCTCCGAATCCAGCCTGCCGCTGGCCGCCTCCGAAGAATGCTTCGAAAAAATCGCTGAACCCCGTCCCCCCGAATTCGAAATCGATCCCGCCGCCGTCGCCGGTCGAGTATCGGCGGAATCCACCACCGGGTTGCGAGTCCCAGCCTGGCGGCGGTTGGAATCCTCCCGGTTGGTTCCAATTCGCCCCGAGCTCATCGTACTTCTTCCGCTTTTCCGAATCGCCCAGAACTTCGTAGGCTTCGTTGATTTGTTTGAACTTCTCCTCCGCCGCCTTCTTGTCCTTCGCGACGTCGGGATGGTGCTGGCGCGCCAGCTTTCGAAACGCCTTCTTAATCTCGTCTTCGCTCGCCGTCTTGGAAACGCCCAGAGTCTCGTAATAATCTCGGAATTGGACTGCCATTGCTTCGGGGAAGGTTCAGCGGGGCGCGCTTCTTATCAAGGCGCGGCGATTTCAAACCGCTGACCAGGCAAACGGCGGTTTGTAAACCGCCGCTCCTTGTT
>JBAPMH010000357.1:0-7143 GCA_049278515.1 Chthoniobacterales bacterium | reverse complement strand
CTTACCAGTTACACCCTTCGCACCGATGAAAAGGGAAATCCCGTCTGGATCGTCACCCTGGCCGACCGGAGTCGCCAGCCCGTGGGCACGATTCACATCCGCGCCAGCGACGGACGGGTAGTGCGGGTGGAAGGGATGTATCAAGGCCGCAATCTGGAGCAGGTCGAAGAGAATCACGACGAAGCCGATAACGCGCCGCCGCCGGAAGATGAGACCGAAGACACGGATGAGAATATTGTAAAAAAGGACATCAAACGCATGTTCCGCCGGACAACGCACGACGCGCGTCGCATCTTCCAGAAAGTTCAGCGTTCCTTCGTCGATTTCTTTAATCGCTAAAACTTGTGGCTGCCTCGGAAAACGTCTGGCCTTCGCTTCCCTTCCCGGAGTGGAAAGAGACCGCAAAGACTCTCCACATGTGGACGCAGATCGTCGGCAAGATCCGGCTCGCGCTCACGCCCTGGACGAACCATTCCTGGCACGTCACGCTCTACCTCACCTCGCGTGGCCTGACGACTTCACCGATCTCACATGGCCCCAGGACATTTGAAATCCGCTTCGATTTCATCGACCACCAGTTGCGAATGCTGACAGCCGAGGGGGCAATTCGCGTCATCCAGTTGAGGCCCGTCTCCGTCGCCGCGTTCTATGGCGAGGTGATGGCTGCCTTGGCCGCTCTTGAATTACCGGTCGATATCAACACCACTCCGAATGAGGTCGATCCGGCGGTCCCTTTCGAAAAAAACGACAAGGATTCCGCTTACGACCCGGAATACGCGAACCGGTTCTGGCGCGTGCTTTTGCAAAGCGACCGCGTCTTCAAGAAATTTCGAGCGGAGTTCTGCGGGAAATGCAGCCCGGTCCATTTTTTCTGGGGCAGCTTCGACCTTGCCGTCACCCGGTTCTCGGGCCGGCGCGCGCCTCAGCATCCCGGTGGCGTCCCTCATTTGCCTGACGCGATTACGCGCGAGGCTTACTCTCATGAAGTGAGCAGCCTCGGCTTCTGGCCGGGAAACGAGATGATGCCGGATCCGATTTTTTATTCGTACGCCTATCCGGAACCGCGCGGCTTTTCCGAGGCAAGGATCGAGCCGGCTGGTGCCAGCTACAATTCACAACTAAAGGAATTCGTTCTGCGTTATGACGATCTTCGGCAGGCTTCGTCGCCGGACGCGGCGCTGTTGGAATTCGCCCGCAGCACCTACGACGCGGCTTCGACCCTGGGAAGCTGGGACCGGGCGGCGCTGACCGAGGTTAAACCCGACTTGCATTCGCGTTCGCGCCGCTCGTAAACTTGGCGCGATGATTGCAACTAATGAAGCGGCTGCCGAGCGCGGCGCCTGGCGCGAGGTCCCCCGGGGCTGGCGGCAGCTCTATGGCGATTTCGACCGGATGGGCGTCAGCATCCAATGGCACGATTTCCGGACGAGCCGGCCGTTTGATTGGGGATTGAGCTTCCATCCCCGCAGCGTCGAATTTTGCCTCAATCTGGAAGGCCGCGGCGCCGTCGGCAATCGTGGAGATTATGTTCCGGGCAGCGCCGGCTACTATGCGGTGACCGACGAGCCGCTGCCGGCCTCCCGGCAGGCGCGCGACCATCATCAGTTCGTCACCCTGGAATTTTCGAGCCGCCATTTGCAGGAGCAATTGACCGATTGCCAGGCCGATCTCGATCCGGAACTCCGGGCGGCGGTGTTTCCGGAGAAAGAACGCCCGGTTATCTCCAGCGTCCGGCCGATGTCCACGGGTCAGCACCAGGTGGTGGCGAGTCTCCTCCATCCGCCCGTTTCAAAGCCGGCCCAAAGCCTGTGGTATCAAAGCAAGGCGCTGGAGCTGATGGCGCATTTCCTGTTCGTGCCGAAGGATCCGGAGTTTTTCTGCATGCGGCAAAAGCGTGTCGCCCGCGATCGCGTCGAACGGACGAAGGAATTGCTCGCGCGCGATCTGGCCCAGCCCCCGACCCTGGAAATGCTCGGACGCGAAGTCGGGTGCAGTCCTTTTTATTTGAGCCGAAGTTTCTCCCGCGAAGTCGGGCTGACGATTCCGCAGTATTTGCGCAAGCTCCGGATGGAACGCGCCGCCGAACTCCTGCGCAGCGGACGCTATAACGTCACGGAGGCTGCGACCGAAGTCGGCTATGCCAGCCTGAGCCATTTCAGCAAAGCTTTTTGCGAGACGATCGGGTGTTGCCCGGTTCTCTATCCGATGGCGAAAAACGTCATCCTCGAGTAAGAAATTAGCCGCGGATTTCGCAGATAACGCGGATGGAAGCAGTTGATCAAACCCGTGTCATCCGCCTAATCCGCAGTTAGAATTTTTCTACTGATGAAAATTACTCGCGCCCTCATCTCGGTCTCGGACAAAAAAGGCGTGGCGTCGTTCGCCCGGGCCCTGGAAAAGAAGGGCGTCGATATCATTTCCACCGGCGGAACGGCGGATTTGCTCCGCAAGGAAGGCGTCCCGGTGCGCGATATTTCCAGCTTCACCGATTTCCCTGAAGTCCTCGAAGGCCGCGTGAAAACGCTTCATCCGCGGGTGCACGGCGGATTGCTCTTCAAACGCGGTAATCCCTTGCACGAAAAGCAAGCCAAGGAATGCGGATTCCAGCCGATCGATCTCGTGGTGGTAAATCTCTATCCCTTTGAAGCCACGGTCCAGAAGCCGGGCGTCACCCTTCCGGAAGCAATCGAGCAAATCGATATCGGCGGACCTTCCATGATTCGGAGCGCGGCGAAGAATTACGAGTCGGTCACCGTCGTGGTTGATCCGGCCGATTACGACACGGTCCTGGAAGAGATGCAGGATCACGAAGGGGAAACGACCCTGAAATTGCGCGAGCGTTTGGCGATCAAGGCGTTCATCAAAACGTCCGATTACGACCGCGCGATCGGCAGTTTCCTGAACCAGGAGCAATCCACCGACGCCTCCTTTTCCCTCTCCCTGCCGCTCGTGACCCGTCTGCGTTACGGTGAGAATCCGCATCAGACCGCGGCGCTCTACGGCGATTTCGACCGGCACTTCAAGAAACTGCACGGAAAGGAGCTCTCCTTTAACAACATCCTGGACATCAGCGCAGCGGCGAACCTGATCGCGGAATTTTCCGAGCCAACCGTCGCGATTTTGAAGCACACGAACCCCTGCGGGGTGGGAAGCGACCCGGACCTGCGCGACGCGTGGGAAAAAGCTTTCGCGACCGACAAGCAGGCGCCGTTCGGCGGCGTGATTGTTTGCAATCGACCGGTCGACGAACCGCTCGCCAAGGCAATCAGCGAGATTTTTAGCGAAGTCATTATTGCGCCCGATTTTGAAACGGAGGCGCGCGCTCTGTTTCAAAAGAAAAAAAATCTGCGGTTGATTCGCGCTCTGGCGCCGCCCGCTTCCGAAACGCCTCCCCAGGACATTCGTTCCGTTGCGGGCGGTCTGCTGGCGCAAGACAGGGATTCCGGCGAGCTCGTGGATCTCGAGAGCAAAGTCGTCACCACACGCCCACCGACGAAGGGTGAATTGGCCGCGATGATTTTTGGCTGGCGGGTAGTCAAGCACGTCAAATCCAATGCCATCGTCTACGCCGGGGCCGATCGGACGCTTGGCATCGGCGCGGGGCAAATGTCACGCGTCGACGCGTCGCGCATCGCGGTCTGGAAAGCGCACGAAGCAGGCCTGTTGCTCGCTGGAAGCGCGGTGGCAAGCGATGCCTTTTTCCCCTTTCCCGATGGTCTGCTCGCTGCGGCCAACGCGGGCGCCACCTGTGCGATTCAGCCTGGCGGCTCCGTTCGCGACGATGAAGTAATCGCCGCCGCGAATGAACGCGGCATGGCCATGATCTTCACCGGCGTCCGCCATTTCCGGCACTAAATCTGTAGCCGTCGGCCTGTAGCCGTCGGTCTGCGGCCGACGCGAGCGACGTCCCGATGCAGTACAACGCCTCCAGCGCTAAGCCGCGCTCCGCCGCGACCGGCGCAGCATCGAGGCTTGAACGACGATGCCGATCGCGGCGAGCGCGATGAACAGAATCATCGCCCCTTTCTCCGGAAGGGGGATTCCGTTGCCGATCAAATGGGCGCCCTCGACGGAGGACAAAAAGATCAGGACCCAATCAAAGAGCGCGAGGAGGAGCAGGGCGCCAAGGACTCCGCCGATCACGAAAGTTATGCCGCGATAATGGGCATGATCGGCAAAGAAAGAGGCCGCGAAGGCCCATGCAATGCGCCCGCCGGCGATGAAACCCGCCACGGCGATCGCCAGTTTCTGGAGCAGAATCGCGAGGAGCGCGCCGATTACGCCGCAGCCGAGCGCGACCAGCAGCGTCATCCACTGCGGCGGCTCCTTCATGAAGTAGGCGGCAATCTCCAGCCCGACGGCAAATCCGAGCGCTGCGACAAAAAGCCAGAAAAGCTTGCGTCCAAAAAGCAGGATCGCGACGCCGACGATGACGCTGATGATCGGGACGGAGAGGTTCATGGTTGCGCATCCTAGCAGGTCATCCCGAGCGGAGTCGAGGGACCCCGTTGAACTGCGAGCGTTTTGGCAGCGAAATCGACGATTGTTCGACGGGGTTCCTCGACTGACGCTCGGAATGACGGCAGCGGCCGGTTATTTGCCCTTCATCATCGCATCGCGCTTCGCCTTAAACTCGGTGCCCGGTTTCCACTCCGGAAATTTATCCCCGTTCGCGACCTGGTAGCCGACTTCAAAGAGCAGCTTCAAATCCTCCGCGGCGCCGGAAAGATCCCAGGCCGGATTAACTTCGTCGGAAACCTGATGATAATGTTTGGCTACGTATTCATCCTTCTTCTGCTGGCCAAATCCGGGCTCTTTGCCGATTACATCCCGGCCGGCGCCGGTGTAGAGCGAGGGCAATCCCACCTTCGAAAACTCGAAGTTGTCGGCTCGATAGAAGGTCCCTTTCTCTGGCTGGCTGTTGGGATTCATGACGCGATTCTGCCTGGTGGTCGCCGCCCCGAGCAGATCGTCGAGGTCGGAATTGCCGAAACTGATGTCCTCGATGTCGCGCGTTTTTCCCCAGAGACTGAGCCCATCCATGTTGATGTCCGCCAAGGTTTTCGGTAACGGATAGAGCGGATGTTCCGCATAGTATTTCGCGCCGAGGAGACCTGACTCTTCCGCCGTGGTGGCTATGAAAAGCACGGAACGTTTCGCGGCTGGCTTCAGCTTCATGTAGCCCGCCGCCAATTCGAGCAAGCCGCCAACGCCCGATGCGTTGTCGGCCGCGCCGTTGAAAATTTGATCGCCGTTCAGCTCTTCATGGCGGCCGAGATGATCCCAGTGCGCCGTGTACATTACCCATTCATCCTTCAACTTCGGATCGCTCCCCTCGATCTTCCCCACCACGTTGCGGGACTTGAAGGGACGAACGGTTTGTTTCAAAAGAAAGTTCGCTTTCGCTCCGATCGCTACCGGGCGGAATTCCTTCGTGGTCGCAGCTTTTTTCAAGGCGTCGAAGTCCTGGCCGCTGTCGGCCAGCAGCTTTTTCGCTACGTCGAGAGTGACCCAGGATCGAATTTGCACCGCGCCCATGTTTTTGTCCGTCGCATCGATTTCGATGTTCTCCTTGGCCCAGCTCGACATCACCACGGAATACGGATAGGCGGCGGGTCCCGTCTCGTGGATGATCACCGCGGCGGCAGCGCCTTTTTGCGCCGAGATTTCATATTTGTAGGTCCAGCGCCCGTAATAGGTCATGGCGCTGCCCTTAAACATGTTGGGATCGAGCTTCGCCGGGTCGGCCGGATCGGGAATGGCCGGATCGTTGATCAACATGAGGATCGTTTTGCCGCGGACATCGACATCCTTGTAATCGTCCCAGCCATATTCCGGCGCCACGATTCCATAACCGACGAAGACGATGTCGCTATTCTCGGCTTTGATTTCGGACTGCAGGCGCGCGGAAGAAGCGACGTAATCGTCGGGAGACTTCAACTCCATCTTCTTATCGCCAACCGTGAACGAGAGGGTGGGGACCGTCGCTATTCCGGCGAGCGGAACTTCCTGGGTGAAGGTGCCGTTGGGATTGCCCGGCTTCAGTCCAAGGTTTTTGAATTGTTCGGAGATATATTTGATCGAGAGATCTTCCCCCTTGGATCCCGGCGCGCGTCCTTCGAATTCATCGGAAGCGAGAACCTTGATGTGTTTAAGAAGATCGGTCGCGGTGATCGCATCGAGGGCGGCCTTCCGTGGAAGCGCCGGACCGGGGTCCGCGGCGAAGACGGAAACGCCGAACCAAAGTGAAAAGAGAAGAACCGGGCCCTGCTTCATATTGTCTTAATCATTATCGCGTGTCCGGAGGGGGTACGGCCGGCTTTGTCTTTTTGTCACCCGCCGCCGCGATCCCTATTTTCTTGAGGAACGGCTGGACCGATTGTTTGCGGCCGAGAAACTTCTCGATCGACTCGGTGATATCGCGCGAATCGCCCGGCTCGTAGATATCGCGCCGGAGACGCATTCCGGCCTGCTTGTCGAGATAACGGTCTTTCGCCGCTTCGAACACCGTCGCCATGTCCGCCGCAATCGCATCCGCCCAGGCGTAACCGTAATAGCCGGCGTCGTAGCCATTCAGATGGCCGAAATAGGTGACGAAGGTTGTCTCGGGCGCGATTGGCAAAAAGACCTTTTCGAGGATCGGGTTCGAAATGGCCACGCAATCGTAGGCTTGTCCTTCCGGATGCGGAGCGTGGAGGGCCAGATCGAGTGAGGCCATCGAGAATTGTCGCCGGTAGTAGGTGGCGGCCGTGGCCAGTTTCGCTTCCTTCATTTTCTCGATCGTTTCGGCCGGAATCTTTTTGGCGGGATCGCGATAATCGGCCGCAAAGGTATCGAGCACCTTCTTTTCCCAGACCCAGTTTTGCAGCATTTGGGAAGGCGCCTCGACGAAATCGCCCGGCACATTCGTCCCCGCGAATCGGGAAAACTTCGCCCGCGTCACGATCGTGTGGAGCGCATGTCCGAACTCGTGGAAGAGCGTTTCGACATCGGTATGGGTCAGGAGCGATTGGCCCTCATTATTCGGCGGAGGAAAATTGCAAAGTAATGCCACGGTCGGCCGCTGATATTTGCCGTCGGAGAGCAGTTTACCGCCAACGATCTCGAACTCGGCAAAGTGGTTAAACTTCCCTTCGCGCGGAA
>JBAPMH010000356.1:0-3302 GCA_049278515.1 Chthoniobacterales bacterium | reverse complement strand
ACAAACTTGATCGGGCGCTCCGCCGCGCGATGAAGGTGGGCAAGGCCGGATCACAGCCATCGACCGCCGGAGCGCTCGATCCACCGGCGTGACAAACTTGATCGGGCGCTCCGCCGCGCGATGAAGGTGGGCAAGGCCGGATCACAGCCATCGAGCGACGGAGCGCTCGATCCACCGGCGTGACAAACTGCAAAGTTCGAATACACTCGGGCTCGTGAAAGAATTTCTTGAGTTCGTCATTCGCCAGCTTGTCGAATTTCCGGATGAAATGATGCTCTCGGAAATTCCGTCGGAAAAGACAACGATCTTCCGGGTGCAACTCCGCCAGACTGATGTCGGCCGAATCATTGGGCGCAATGGCCAGACGATTCAGGCCATCCGGGCTTTGCTGGCCAGCTCCGCGGCGCGCCACGGGCAGCGGGCCACGCTCGAGATTGTGGAGTAGTTCATTCGATATTGGACGTTCGGCGTTCAGCGTTCGACGTTTTCCCTTCGGATGAAGATCGATATTCTGACCTTGTTCCCCGAAGTTTGCCGGGCGCCTCTCAGCGAAAGCATGATGAAACGCGCGCAGGAAAGCGGTCTGCTCGATCTGCGCATTCACAACCTGCGCGATTGGACGACTGACAAACATCACGTCGTGGACGATGCCCCCTTCGGCGGCGGCCAGGGAATGGTAATGAAACCGGAGCCGATCTTTGCTGCGGTCGAAGACCTCCAATCGAAAATCGATCCGAGCCGGACTGGCATTCGAAAGTCGAAAATCCTCCTAATGTCGCCGGCGGGACGGAAGCTCGATCAGGCGATGGCGCTCGAGTTTTCCAGAGAGACGCATCTAATTATCATCTGCGGGCATTACGAGGGCGTGGACCATCGCGTGATCGAACACCTGGTCGATGCCGAAGTTTCCATCGGCGACTACGTTTTGACGAATGGCGCAATCGCGGCCGTGGTGTTCGTCGATGCGGTTGTGCGCTTATTACCGGGCGTGCTTGGGCACGAACAATCGGCCACGGACGACAGTTTTAGCAGCGGTCTCCTTGAAGGCCCGCAATACACCCGGCCGTCCGAATTTCGCGGATGGAAAATTCCGGATGTGCTTCTCTCTGGAAATCACGCCGAGATCGCGAAGTGGCGGAAGGAGCAGGCGCGCGAACGAACCCAGAAAAATCGCCCCGATTTATTGTGATCGCCCTCTATGGGCGGTGTCATCCCGAGGCTGGCGAAGCGCGCCGAGGGACCTCCCAGTCGCAGTTTGCGTCACGCTGGAAACGCTGGCGCGTCGCTCGCAGCGAACACTTCCGAACCTGTCGCCGTGCCTTGGGTGACCGGTGAGCGCCTGTGAGGTCCCTCGCCGACTGCGCGACTCGGGATGACGGCCGTTCAACGCGAATTGAATCACACCCGTCCGAGAATCACGCACGAATTGATCCCGCCGAAGCCGAACGAGTTGCTCAGCACGTAATTCAGTTCGGCAACGCGGCCGTGATGTGGAACGACGTCGAGATCGCAAACCGGATCGGGCTCGTTTCGGTTCAGGGTTGGCGGCACCCATTTTTGGTCGATGGCCAGCGCGCAGATCGCGGCTTCGATCGCGCCGGTCGCGCCGAGGGGATGCCCCGTGTAAGCCTTTGTTCCGCTGGTGGGCAAATTCATCGCGTGTTCGCCGAACACCTGCTTGATCGCCCTGGTCTCGGTGCTGTCATTAAGCTGCGTCGAGCTGGCGTGCGCGTTGATGTAATCAATCTGCTCAGGCTTGAGCTGCGCGTCGGCCAGCGCGTCCCGGATCGCTCGAATGCAGGCTTCGCCCGTGGGCAAAGGCGAAGTCATGTGGAAGGCATCGTTGTTCAAACTGTAGCCCAGCACTTCGGCGAAAATGTGCGCCCCGCGGTTGCGCGCATGCTCGAGTTCTTCGATGACGAGAGAAGTCGCGCCTTCTCCCATGACGAATCCGTCCCGTCGTAGATCGAACGGCTTGCATGCGAGAGCGGGGTCACCCGCCCACTGGCTCATGGTTTTGATGATGGCAAAGGCGCCGAAGGTGAGGGGACTCAACGGCGCTTCCGCTCCGCCCGCCACGATGACGTCCGCGAAATCGTCCCGGATATAGCGAAGCGCTTCGCCCACCGCGACGGTGCCGCTGGCGCAACTGTTTGAGTTCGTTGTCCCGACCCCGCGAAAACCAAACTCGATCGCGATATTCGAGTGCGCCGACCCGCCAAAGACCTGGAGCGCGAGCGTCTGATTTACGCCGCGGGTCCCTTTCTTCAGGAAGTGCGCGTGTTGATATTCAGCATTCGCCACTCCCCCAAGGGCGGTCCCAAAACTGACGCCGACACGGTGCTGCGGGGTCTGTTGAGAATAGGGAATGCCGGCATCGTCCAGCGCCATCTTGGCCGAGGCGACGGCGAACTGAGCGTAGCGGTCGAGCCGCTTCAGGCGATGCGGCGGAAAATAATCTTCGCCGGCCCATTCCGGAATTTCTCCGCCGCAATGCGCGTTGAATTCCGAGGTGTCGAAGCTGGAAATCCGCTGGATGCCGCTTTTCTCCGCGCGCAGACCGCGCCAGAAGTTCTCCCGCCCGATCCCGATGCAGGTGATCGGACCGATGCCGGTAATGACTGCGCGACGCCTATGCATTTTCGATTTTCGACTCTCGATTTTCGATTGAGCTCTCCAAATACGCCTTCATGCAACGGAGGGTCTTGCTCGCCACCGGATGAATAAACCCGTTTCCAATGATCGGCTCGATGATTGGAGCGAGCAGGGGAATTCGAAATCGAAGATCATGCACAATCTCCACCAGGACGCCCGCCGGTGTTTCCTTGAAGGACCAGACCACATGCATTCCCTTTGTCCAAGCTTTCAGGTGGTTGAAATGAATTTCCAATTTCTCGCGGTCGATGATCTGTTCGGAAGTCCACGAGATCGGAATTCCGGAACGGACCGCGGCCATGATAACGAGGTTGCGCTCCGGGCCGCGCTCGAGGAAGCGGATGTAGCGGTAGTGCGGCAGAATCTTTGGCCACAATTCGAGGTTCGCCGCCGTTTCGAAGATCGCGGTCCGGGGGGCCTGCATGATGATGGAGTTGCCGGTATGCATGGAGCGGATTCGCTCGTGCCAATCCGCCTTTCAGGATAGACTTGCCGGGAATGAGCGCAACGGAGTGAAAGGTAACAATGGCCCTTGAATTGAAAACGGCCTGCGAGAAATGCGGGCGCAAACTCGACCCCAGCGATGAGGCGCACATCTGCGTCTACGAGTGCACTTTCTGCCCGGATTGCACGAATGCGCTCACGGC
>JBAPMH010000355.1:0-7414 GCA_049278515.1 Chthoniobacterales bacterium | reverse complement strand
GCTTTCCAAAGGGGGTCGGAGGCGAGGAGCTTTTGCGCAATGGACAGGCGCAGGCGAAAAAATACGGCGTCCGATTTGTGCGGGACGAAATAAGAACCGTCTCGAAGAACAGATCGGATTTCATCTTAAAGGGAAAACGAACGTATCGAACCAGGCGGCTGCTTCTGGCCACCGGCATTTTTCACCTGCCGCCTGATATTCCGGGGGTAAAGCAATGCCTTGGTCACAGCATGTTCTTCTGCAAAGACTGCGATGGCTGTCGGGTTCGGGAAAAACGAATTGCGATCGTCGGCGCGAATAACGAGGCGGTTGAATACGCCCTGGGGATGCTCTGCTACTCCGCGTGTGTGATCGTCGCCACGAACGGTAAGAAACCGGTCTGGGACAGGCGGCATGCGCGCTGGCTGGACGAGTATGAAATCCCCGTGGCGAGGAAACGGATCAGCGATGTGGACCACCGCAAACGGAAGATCCGGGCGCTCGTCTTTGCCGGAAAGGACAGGGTAAAGATCGATTACATTTTCACGACCCGGGGGGATATTTTCCACAATCAACTGGCGAAAAAACTCGGCGCGAAGGTCGACCGGGACGGCCAGATCCAGGTCGATCAATGCATGCGGACGAACGTGCCCTGGCTTTATGCCGCCGGCTGCGTAACGCCGTCGAACTGCCAGATGATTATCGCCGCTGGCCAGGGCGCCGCGGCGGCCCAGGCGATCAATCGCGATTTATTCGAGGAAAGTCTGTCCAACCACTCCCTCCGGCGTTTCCGCGCCGCCCAGTTGGACGAGGAGAAGACCGTCCCGGAAGTTTTAACAAATCGGAAAGGCAGGAAAAAATAATGGGATTCGAACAATATCACGAACCGGCCAACGAACTCTCCGCGGAGACCAGAACATTCGCGCGAATGATTGTCTCGTTAGGCGAAGAGGCTGAAGCGATCAATTGGTACGAGCAGCGTATCTCGGTCGAAAAAGACAAGAGCGCGAAGGCCATCATGCAAAATGCGCAGAAAGAAGAGTTTAAACATTTCGCGATGGACCTGGAATGGCTTTTCCGGGCGAAGCCGGAGTGGAAAGAGATCGCGCAGGGCGTGCTCTTCAAGCCAGGCGACATTGTGAAACACGGCGAAGAAGCCGAGGAAGAAGCGGACTAACGGTAAGACGCCGTGGGGTTTCAGGGCGCTTCACAGAAGCGCCCCTACAATTTTGCGGCGATAATTTTTCCGATCTCGCGAAAGCCGGCTTCGTCTTCGGCGTCAAAGCGATCCAGCTCGGGGCTGTCGACATCGAGCACGCCGAGCAGGTGCGAGTCGCTGCTGGTCAACGGCACGACGATCTCCGATTGCGAAGCGGTATCGCAAGCGATGTGGCCGGGAAATTGGTTCACGTCGGGCACTCGAATCGTCGTTCGTTTTTCAGCGGCGGTGCCCACCACCCCGCGGCCGAGCGCGATCCTGACACATGCCACTTTGCCTTGAAACGGCCCAAGCACGAGCTCGCCCCCCTTGAGCAAATAAAAGCCGGCCCAGTTCAATCCGGGCACCGAATGAAAAATCAGCGCCGCGGCGTTCGCCATATTCGCGACGGGATCGGTTTCGCCTTCGATCAAGGCACTGATTTGGGCGGTGAGCTCTTTATAGAGCTCAGCTTTGGGTAGCGCGCTGAGATCGGACGCTGCGAACACGCCGTGAACCTAGGCCAGGGAGCGGCAGTGTGAAACCGCCGGTATTATTGGTAGGGCGAGACTCTGTCGAGCCTTCCAATGCCAGGGAGACGATCGTCGGCTCGACAGCGTCTAGCCCTGCCATTCAGGCCACCATCTCATCGACCACCGCGAGAAATGGATCGATGTCGAAGGGCTTCGTCAGATAATTTCGCGCGCCGGCGGTCAGCAAGCGCTCGATCTGGCTCGGAGTCGCATCCGCGCTCAGCACCACTACGGGTACTTTCGCCGTCCCGGGTTCGATCTGGAGCCGGCGCAGGACTTCGGAACCGTGGATGTCCGGCAGATTAAGATCGAGCAGGATCAGTTTTGGACAATGCGTCTGCGCCAGTTCGACTCCCATTTCGCCGGAACGCGCATGGAGCAGCTTTAACGCGGGCCGAAATTCCAGGATTCGTTCTACCAGCATGAAATTGACCGGATCGTCTTCGATGTAGAGCACGTCGCACGAAGTTTCAGGCTTCGTTTCGGTCTGAATCGGAACGTTTTCCGCGGCTCCTTCTTCGCCGAGTTCCTTGTTGATGACCCCGAGCAGATCGCGCGCGGCTTTCAAAATGTGTTGGACGTCGGCATCCTTGGCCATGTTCCCCGGCCGCATCGCCACGAGTTCCGCGAAACCGATGATGGCGTTAAGAGGAGCCCGTAATTTCTGATTCAAGTCCGCGCGAAATTCCTTTTCGTTGTTGGAGAGCTTCTCGGAACCTGCGGGGGCCGTGGGGGGTGGAGCAGTTGGGTTCATGATATTATTTTCTATAGGGGACAATTGGTTCGACTTAGGCGGCTGACTCCATTTCCATCCGCAGACCGGACGGTTCTTCGAAAGAGAGGTTCCGCAGCTTTTTCACCATATCGATATCGCGTCGCATTTTGTTCTTGTGCGCGCAAAAGATCAGCGCCGTCTCGTCGGTAATGAGGTCCGACTTATAGGCTGCGAGAAGTGATTGGTCGAAACTGTGCCAGCCCATGGTGCCGCCGGCCTCGATGATTTCCTGGAACGTCCGGTTCTCGCTTTCGCCGTAAAGCAGCGATTCCCGCGTCCGCAGACTGCTGCCCATGATTTCGGTCACGAGCAGGCGGCCGCCTTTGATTTTGTTTACCAGCCGCTGGCTGACAATGTATCGAATCGTGTCAGCGAGCCGCTGGCGCAGCTGTTGTTCCTCATCCTTGGAAAACATTCCCAGGATGCGATTGATGGTTTGGCCCGCGTTGATGGTGTGCATCGTGGTGAAAACCACGTGGCCGGTTTCCGATGCAGTCATCGCGATTTCCATCGTTTCGCGATCGCGAATCTCGCCCACGAGGATCGCCTTTGGCGCCTGGCGCAGTGCCGCGCGCAGCCCGCTGGCGAACTCGGGGAAATCTTTGCCGAGCTGACGTTGATTGAAGAGCGCCTGCTTGTGCGGATGCACGAATTCGATCGGATCTTCCAGGGTCAGGATGTGAATCTTCTGGGTTTGGTTCAGCTCGTTTAGCATCGCTGCCAGGGTGGTCGTCTTTCCACTCCCCGTGGCGCCGGTTACAAAAATAATCCCGTTCTTTTCCTTGATCATTTCGCGGAAAATCGGGGGCAACCCGAGCTGATCGAGCGTCGGAATCTCCGTCTGCAATTTGCGCATCACGATGGCCTGCCGGCCATTTTGCTTGAAAATGTTTACCCGCATCCGGGCGAGATCGCCGAGGGCATAGCTGCAATCACATGAACCCAGGGTCTCGAAGTCCTTTTTGAGCCGTTCATCGCCATCCATGACGTGGGCGGCGATCTGGGCGATTTGAGCGGAATCCAGGAGGCCTGTCGGGGTGTCGATCGGAAATTCCTCGAGGGTGCCGTGTTCTTCGATAACAGGGGGTTTGCCGACAGCGAAGAGCAAATCGGAGACCCCTTCGCTGCTGCTGATCATCGCTGAAAGCAGAGCATCAATGACTTGTTTATTCACAAAAAGCTGGAGAAGCCGTTATCAACTAGCGAGAAGTGTGCCCGGAGGGCCGATCGCCTCTCCCGGGAACTTTGAGGCACGCAAATGGCCTCGGCGGCGCGATCAATACGGGAGGGTGTATTCTCCTCAAAAAGGCGCTTTTCACTTGAAAACTTTGCCCTGATACTCAGTTTCAGATTCCGCTTATGGACGCATCCTCTGGCCTCGCCACGCAGCCGCACGCCGAACACGATCCCCACCATCACGATCACGGACACGACCACCACGAGCTCCCCTTTTGGCGGAAGTACATTATTTCGACCGACCACAAGGTGATCGGAATCCAGTACGGCATTACGGGGCTCATCTTCCTCTTCTTTGGATTCTCGCTCATGATGCTGATGCGCTGGCAGCTGGCGTATCCCGGCCACGCCCTGCCCCTGATCGGCAACGCTCTCGGCAGCCTGTTTGGTCCCGGCAGCATGCCCGACGGGAAAATGACGCCGGAGTTCTATAACTCGCTGGGCGCCATGCACGGCACGATCATGATCTTTCTCGGCATCGTCCCAATAGCCTTTGCGGCCTTCGGGAATTTCGTCGTGCCCCTCCAGATTGGCGCGCCGGACATGACCTTTCCCAAGATCAACATGGCGAGCTATCAGGCGTTCTTTGTCGGCGGCATCGTGATGCTGATCAGCTTTTTCGTTCCGGGTGGGGCCGCCAAGGGAGGCTGGACCTCTTACACGCCGCTGGCAGTCATCTCGGACAAGGGCCCGACGTACGATCCCTTCTGGAACGGCCAAACGCTTTGGCTCGTCGGCTTTATCCTGCTCATTACCTCATCGCTCCTGGGGGCGGTGAATTTCATCGCAACCATTATCCAGCTGCGCGCCAAGGGAATGACCTGGATGCGCCTGCCGTTCTTTGTCTGGGCGCAATTCGTCACGGCGTTTCTTTTGCTCCTGGCCTTTCCGCCTCTCGAATCCGCCGTCGTAATGCAATTGATGGACCGCGTCGCCGGCACCAGCTTTTTCATGCCGAGCGGCCTGGTGATCAACGGCGCGCCGTTGCACGTCAGCGGTGGCGGGAGCCCGTTGCTCTGGCAGCACTTATTCTGGTTTCTCGGGCACCCGGAGGTTTACGTCCTGATTCTTCCCGGCATGGGGATTGTCGCCGAGATTATCGCAAACAATACCCGCAAGCCGCTCTGGGGTTACAAGTCACTCGTCTTCGCCGCCCTGGTCCTCGGTTTTCTTTCGTTCATCGTCTGGGCGCACCACATGTGGCTCACCGGCATGGGCTCGGTGGTCAGTGCGTTTTTCCAGACGACCACGATGATCATTTCCATACCGTCGGTCATCATCCTGAGCGCGTTCTTCATTTCTCTCTGGGGCGGCTCGATTCGGTTCAATGTCCCCATGCTGTTTGCCACGGCGTTTCTCCCGATGTTTGGCATCGGGGGCCTGACCGGAATCCCGCTCGCGTTTAATTCCGCCGATCTCTACCTCCACGATACCTACTACGTGATCGCGCACTTTCATTACATCGTCGCTCCCGGGACAATCTTCGCGGTCTTTGCCGGAATTTACTTCTGGTACCCAAAAGCGACCGGGAGACGGATGAACGAGTTCTGGGGCAAAGTGCATTTCTGGCCCTCCCTCATCTGCATGAACATTATTTTTCTGCCAATGTTCCTGCAGGGAATGCTTGGCATGCACCGCCGGTGGTATGATGGCGGGCAAGGCTGGACGCTCGCCGGCGAAAAGGTCTGGGGCTTGAGTGGATTCCAGTGGAACACGCCGATCTCGATTGCGGCCTGGGTGATGGGCCTGGCCCAGATTCCGTTCATCATCAATTTCTTCTGGAGCATTAAGCGCGGCCAGAAAGTGGACATTAATCCCTGGGAGGCGACGACCCTCGAATGGACCGCGCCCTCGCCGCCGCCGCATGGAAATTTTGCCACGACACCGGTCGTTTATCGGGGGCCGTATGAATACAGCCTGCCCGGCCGGGAAAGCGATTTTACAATGCAAACGGAGCCGCTCACCGAGAGCGATCGAAAAGCCTACGAAGCGGCTGCCGCCGCCGGCGGTCACTAATTCCCGGCCATGGAAATTCCTTACACAGTAACAGCGCGGCCCGACACCGGCCTTTGGAACGCAAAGGTTGGGATCTGGCTCTTTCTCGCCTCGGAAGTGATGCTCTTCGGCGGCCTGTTTTCCGCCTATGTTTTTCTCCGGCTCGACGCTGCCCCGGGCGACTGGCCGCATGGTCTGTTGAACGTTCCGGTTGGGACGATGAACACGGCGATCCTGATCGCCTCGTCGGTCACGGTGGTGTTGGCGTGGGCGGCATTGAAGATGCGCCGGTTCCGCGCCTATCAATGGTACATGCTGTTCACGATCCTGTGCGGCGTCATCTTCCTCGCCGTCAAGCTCGCTTACGAATGGCCCGACAAGTTCAGCCACTTCGGAATCAGGATTCGTGAAGATCGGCTGGAGAAGTACGAGGAATATCTCGGCAATCAACACGCGAAGGAAAAGGGATTGGCGCCGCGTCGCGAGATCACCGGCCACCTCCATAATCACGAGGCGGTAGAGGACGCCAACGTCCACGAATACGAACTGCAGCTCGACCAGATCAACGCGGCTCCGACCGACCCGCAGAGCGATCGCCCGCATTTCTGGCCGTTGCCGCGCTCGGAAAAAATGGCGCACATCGCCAAGGAAGACGTGGAGATGGCCACGATGTTCCTGCCGAAGCACAACACCTTTTTCGCCACGTATTTCACGATCACCGGGTTGCACGGTGCGCACGTGCTCGGGGGTGTCCTGGTGTTTTGCTACATGATGTTGCCGGCCAGCACGCGGATTTATCGGCGCAACCCCGAGCATCTCGCGAATCGCGTCGAGGTCGCCGGCCTGTTCTGGCACTTCGTCGACCTGGTCTGGATTTTTGTCTTCCCGCTTTTCTACCTGCTCTAAACCATGGACGAATCTCATCACGATACGGTCGCAGTTGATCCGCACGGCGCGCCGGACGACCACGCGGCTCACAACGTCGCCAAGCACGTCCGCAAATATCTCTTCATTGGTGCGCTCCTGGTCACATTTACCGCCATTACTGTCTGGCTTTCCTATGTCGATTTCGGATCCCGGAAGGCGAACATCACGGTCGCGATGCTGGTCGCGACCTTCAAAGCCGGGCTGGTCGCCGCGATTTTCATGCATCTGTCGAGTGAGAAACAGCTGATCTATCGCATCCTGATATTCACCGCGTTTTTCGTTCTCGGCCTTTTCTTCCTCACTTATCTCGCCTGGTACGATCCGGTGGTTCGTTAAATGTCACTCAAAGGCTTCCATATCGTCTTTATTACCCTGTCGACGCTGCTCGCCCTGGGGACGGGCAGCTGGTGTCTCTGGATCGATTCACTTCACGGCGCGCCGGCGTTTCGGATTGGGGCGATCTGTTCGTTCGTTGTTGCGGCAGGATTGGTGGTCTACGGCATTTGGTTTTGGAAAAAAATGAAACGGCTGCGCATCATCGTATGAAGGGGCGAATCATTGTTGCCATCGGTCTCTTTCTTGGCAGTTCGGTGGGCCAGGCGCTGGCCTGTTCGCAATGTTTTAGCGCTCCGGATTCCAAGACAACCGAGCACATGGCTGTCGCGATTTGGGTCCTTATGGGCGTCATCATGTCGGTCATGGGAGGCGTTGGCGCCTTTAGTTTTCATCTCTGGCGGCACGCGAACACGCCCCTCGAGCCCCATCAACAAC
>JBAPMH010000354.1:0-1520 GCA_049278515.1 Chthoniobacterales bacterium | reverse complement strand
ACCATGAAGTTCTCGGCAAGCGATGGTGGGCACGGAAGCGCGCTTCGCACACCCAACAGATCTTTTCCCATCCTTCGATCAGAGACAATTGATGCCGAAGATTGATCAGGGCGCGCTGGTGATACGTAGCCGATCGACATATCCGGAACCGTTCGACCGAATCGTCGATGGCCGGGAATGGCAATCGCTTGGCGACGGCGCGGGCCTGACCCAGTTCGGCGTCAACCTCTTCCGACTCAAGCCCGGCGCCGCGTCGTCGGCGCGGCATTGGCACGAACAGGAAGACGAGTTCGTCTACATGGTCGAAGGCGAACTGGTGTTGATCGAGGATGAAGGCGAGACGGTGATCCGGCCAGGCGAAGCCGCAGGCTTCAAGGCCGGTGTCCCGAACGGCCATCATTTGGTGAACCGTACCGACCGCGACGCCGTCTTTCTCGCTGTCGGGACGCGTGCGCAACGCGAACGCTGTCACTACTCCGATATTGATCTCGTCCACGAACAGGATGGCGATCGTTATCGGTTAACCCATAAATCCGGCGCGCCGTATGGCGACTGGCAACTCGGCTAAGGGAGTAATCAACATGGCCTTCAAGAATTTCAAGGTAGAGACCGACGCCGACGGCATTGCGCTCGTCACCTGGGACATTCCCGGACGTTCGATGAACGTGCTGGACGAGACCTCGACCAGCGAACTCGAGGCGATCCTGAAGCAGACGACTGAGGATGCCGCGGTGAAGGGCGTCGTCATCACCTCCGCCAAGGATGCGTTCTGCGCCGGCGCCGATCTTTCGATGCTGGAAGCCATGAACCAGGAATACGCCAAGGTCTTGAAAGAGAAAGGTGAGGTTCCGGCTAACCAGATGCTGTTCGACCAGGCCCGCCGCTTCTCGCTGGTGCTGCGCGGCATCGAAACCTGCGGCAAGCCGTGGGCGGCGGCGATCAACGGGCTGGCGCTCGGCGGCGGTTTCGAGGTGACGCTGTCCTGCCACTATCGCGTGGCGGCTGAAAATCCCAAAACTCGCCTCGGCCTGCCCGAGGTCAAGGTCGGCCTGTTCCCCGGCGCCGGCGGCACCCAGCGCGTGCCGCGCCTCGTGCCGCCGCAGGATGCGATGACGATCCTGCTCAAGGGCGATCCGGTCACGATCGAGAAGGCCAAGTCGCTCAATTTGATCCATGCCATCGTGCCGGCGGCCGACCTGATCAAGGCGGCAAAGGACTGGATCAAGGGCGGCGGCAAGGCGGTGGCACCCTGGGACGAGAAGGGTTTCAAGCTGCCGGGCGGACCGGTGTTCTCCAAGGCCGGCATGATGATGTTTCCGGCCGGCAACGCCATCTATCGCCGCGAGACCTACGACAATTACCCGGCGGCGCGCGCCATCATGAGCTGCGTCTATGAGGGCCTGCAGTTGCCGATCGACGCCGCGCTGCGCGTCGAGTCGCGCTACTTTACGAGCGTGCTGCGCTCCAAGGAAGCGGCGGCGATGATCCGCAGCCTGTTCCTGTCGATGCAGGAGCTGAAC
>JBAPMH010000353.1:0-3506 GCA_049278515.1 Chthoniobacterales bacterium | reverse complement strand
GTAAAAGACCGCCCCGTCCGGCGCGGCCATCGAAAGCCGTTCGAAAATCTCCGGTTCAGGCACGAACTCTTCCCGGCAATTCGTGCAGATCCGGCGGACGAGTCGTTGCGCGCAAGCCATGATGACGGAGCTCGAAATCAGAAAGGGCTCGATCCCCATGTCGTCGAGACGAGTGATGGCGCCGGCGGCATCGTTCGTGTGCAGCGTGCTCAAGACCTGGTGGCCCGTCAGCGCCGCTTTCACCGCAATATCAGCCGTTTCGTTATCGCGAATTTCACCGACCATCACGATGTCGGGGTCCTGGCGCAGAATCGAACGCAGGGCCGAAGCGAAATCGAGCCCGATGTCGTTCCGCACTGAGACCTGGTTAATGCCAGAGAGTTCGTATTCGATCGGGTCTTCGACCGTCACGATGTTGTACTGCGGATTGTTCAGCTCCTGCAGGACCGAATATAGGGTCGTGGTTTTTCCGGAACCGGTAGGGCCGGTTACCAGGATCATTCCGTGCGGCGCGTCGATCGCCTTCTTGAATTTATCGAGCGTGGATTCGTCCATGCCCATCTGGTCGATGCTTCCGGTAAGCGCAGTCTTATCGAGAATACGAATGACGATTTTCTCGCCGTAGGCGGTGGGCAAAATCGAAACACGGAGATCGACCTCTTTCGCCAGGACCTTGATCCGGAAACGTCCATCCTGCGGAACGCGGCGTTCCGCGATGTTAAGGCCCGCAAGAATCTTGATGCGTGAAGTGATCGCCAGTTGAAGCGCTTTCGGGGGCGATTCTGCCGCGATCAATTCGCCGTCGATACGATAACGAAGCTTTAGAGTCCGCTGGAACGGCTCGATGTGAATGTCCGAAGCCTTTTCCTTCACCGCCTGCACGAGGATCAGGTTAACGATCTTGATGACAGGAGCGTCCTCGCTGTCGGTTGCCAGGCGGTCGAGATCGATCTCTTCGCTCTTTTTCGATTGAACTTCCACGTCGCTCGCGGCGGCCGCGTCTTCCGCGACCTGCTTGAGCACTTCGGCCATCTTCGCCCCGCCATGGTGGCCGCCCGCCAGGGCATCGTTGACGGATTTCTCCGTCGCGATCATCGGAACAACTTCGAGCTGCACCCGGCGCTTAACGTCGTCGACCGCGAGAACGTTCGTCGGGTCGGCCATGGCGACGAAAAGCTTGCCGTTCAAGCGCGCGATCGGGATGAGCTTGTTCGCCTTCGCCATGTCGCGGGGCACCAGCGACATCACTTCCTCGGGCACGCGCAACTTCGACAAATTGATCAGCGGTGTATTCAGGCAACGGCCCATGCTGACCGTCATGTCCTGGTCGGTGACGAATTGTTTGTCCGTCAGGATCTTCAGGAGGCGCCCACCCTCTTTTTGCTGAACGGCAGTCGCTTCTTCGAGTTGACTGGGCAGAAGGAGACCGTCCTCGATCAGGACATCGGCGATTCGTTCCGCGAAAGATTTGCTTCTCATCTTGTCGCGCGCCTTAGGCCCGGCTCTCGAGCCGGTAAACATCCTGCAAAGACTTTATGATCGCACCGGGCCGTGCCAGGTACCACGTCACCGTGTAATCGAGCGATTGCTGCACTGCTTCGCGGCCGGCGGCGTCGAACGGATTACTGCATGCCACCATAATGGTACGGCTGATCAAATCGAAAGGCAGAAAGAGCCGGCCCAGGGTCAAATTATCCGGCAGCATCCGGGGAATTTGCCGGTCCACGTCGTAATATTCGATCGGGACAAAAGCGAACTTCGTCCGGTCGATCAGGCCGGAAATCGCCGCGTCCAGCTTGTCCGTGTCCTGGTGGCAAATCTTGTCGAGTAACGACGCCCCGAGCGCCTGTCCGCTCAAATCCTTATTCAGGTGTTTGACCGTCTCGAGGGCCTTCGCCACCTCGTCCTCGCTGAACAGCTGCTGCATTACCAAAAACTTGGCCAGATGGTCGTCCCCGCGATCCTGCAAATTCTGTCCATGGCGGGCCTGCTGCAGATCCATCAACGCGCCTTCCTCCGACCGAAGGTGGGTCAAGCCATTCACACCATTCGTCGAGACCGGGACCGGGGCCGGGGCCGTGAGACCATTCTTGGAACCGCCGGTGGCGATCTTATGCCCGGCGGCCTGCAATCGCGTCTCGATATCTCCCAGCATCGCAAGAATCTCGGGTGCGTTGGGGTCCTTGAGCAGAATCACCTCGCATTCCTGCATCGCGAGCGTGTAGGAACCGGAATTAAAATAGGCTTCGGCCAGACGCCGGGAAGTCTTGAGCGAATCGGCGGTGCGCCCGACCTTTTGGTAAGCTTCCTTGAGGATTTCGAGCGATTGATAATCGTCAGGCTGTGTTTGAATTATGACTTCAAACATCTCGATCGTCTGAACGATCTGACTATGCTCCTCCTCGGATAGGGTGTGTTCCAGCACAACGCCTTCATAAAAGCTAGAAGCATGCCCCCATTTCGGGCTCCAAGGGTAAATCCTCCAAGGCTACGAATTCGTGGCTTCCCCATAAATCAGCCCGCTGACAAGCGTGCCTAATCCCAAATCCCGGATTCCCACCCCCTCCGTTTACGCTTCCATCCCATCCCCTGATTTATTACGACTTGGTGATGGTCCCCCCAGACCAAAAACCCGGCGCTTTCACCCTGATCGAGCTGGTGGTCGTCATCGGAATTATTGTTCTGTTGACCGTGCTGGCCGTTCCGGCGTTTACGAACCTTGGAAGTTCTGGCGACGTCACGCAGGCAGCAGACATCATCGCGGGAACGTTGGCGCGAGCGCGCAGCCACGCGATTGCGAACAATACTTACACGTGGGTCGGTTTTTACGAAGAAGCTGCTGGCTCCGCCACGGCGACGAACGAAACTCCGCCCTACCCTGGAAAAGGCCGGCTGATTCTCGCCATCGTTGCCTCAAAAGACGGGACCACCAGTTGTGAAGATGCCGCGTCCACCTCCGGCAGCCGTATTCCTTTGCTCGGCAACAAAATCATCCAGGTCGGCAAGCTCACGAAGATCGAAGGCGTGCATCTGACCGATATTGGCGCGCCGGTACCGGGCGCCACCCCGATCATCGGCGCGAATTCGATCGATGCGCGACCTGACTTTCCCTACACAAACAACGCGCCGGCCTTGGATTACCAAAATCGAATCAGCAGCGAGGACACCCATAGCCCCGAAAATCAATCGATCTATCCCTTCGTAGCGCAGGGCTACACCTTTCACAAAACGCTCCGTTTTACGCCCCGGGGAGAAGCCCAGATCAACGGCACCTACAATCTGCGTCGGGTCGTGGAAATCGGAATGCGACCGACTCATGGCAGGATCGTCGACGTTACCAATCCAAACGTCGTTGCAATTCAATTCAGCGCCGTTGGCGGCAACTTCGAGATCTATCGGCGCTGATTGTCCGGCTCGTGAAACGCGACGCTTTTTCGCTGGTTGAAGTAACTCTCGCCCTTGGAGTTGCTACCATTTCCCTGCTGGCCATTTTCGCGCTTCTTCCC
>JBAPMH010000352.1:0-11393 GCA_049278515.1 Chthoniobacterales bacterium | reverse complement strand
GATCAGATCAGCGGCCTGCACCATTCGGGCGAGGAATATGCGGACCCGAACGGCTGGCGCAACAATGCGAAAGGCGCCATACGTCTCGTGCCGACCTCGAATCGACATGTAGCGGCGGATTACCCGAAACCAGGCACGCCACCGGCGCCGGCCTCCAGCCGCACTGAGGTGACAACGACGAAATCGGTGGACTTCAAGAGCACCGCAAACGGCCGGGATTAGCAGCATAAAAATGTGGGGTTGAGAGGGGGCGGATTCTCGCGAGAGGTCCGCCCTCTTTGTTTATCCGGAAAGGTAGCGGCTCAGGCTGGCACGTAGTTCCGTGCGGGCGCGGAAAAGGAGGCTTTTCACGCCGGGGACGGTTTGGTCGAGCGCCTCGGCGATTTCCTCGTAGCTTAATTCCTCGTAACGCCGCAGGATTACCGCCATTCGCTGAGCTTCGGGCAACCGTGCGATGGCGGCATCAATAGCCTTCTGGAGCTCGGCCTCCAGGAACGAGGCATCCGGAGCAACCGCGCCTTCGTCCCTCAGGGGCCGTTCGGCCTCCTCGGATTCGGACTGCAGCGGCACTTCCGCGTGCCGCGACCGGCGCCGTAACTCATTAAAAACCAGGTTGCGGGTAATCTTGAGCAGCCATGTCGTAAACTTCGCCCGGGCAACGTAGCGGCCGGCGCTTTTCCACACCCGCACGAAAACCTGCTGGGCGATGTCCTCAGCATCGGCGTTATTGCCCAGCATTCGGGCCACCGTCCCGACCACCAGCCGTTGATGCCGTTCCACCAGCTTTTCGAACGCCGCCGGATCCCCCCCGCTGACCAGCTCCATCAACCGGACATCCTCAGCATCCTCCTGGGACCTTCCCGGCGGGCTGGGTTCATTCTGGGCCATTTCGATAAATAAACGCTCTGGCGTGTGGGTCGTCACGGAAGGTCAGGTTGTTAATCATTCAACCTTCATCCCTGCTTTCGGTTGCAACAGAACAAGAGCATGTGCATCATGCCTGCGAAATTCTTTGCGCGCCACCTTTCGATGAATCTATCCCTTATTCCGCAAGATCTTCGGTCGATTGCCGAAAAGGTCGAAGGCCAGGAGCGCATCTCCGAGTCCGAGGCGCTTCAATTATACCGGTCCAATGATCTGAACGCCCTGGGCATCATGGCGAGTGAGGTTCGCGAACGGAAGAATGGAAAGGTCGCCACCTACATTCTGAATCGCTACGTCAATTACTCCAACCTTTGTATTCTTTCCTGCCAGTTTTGCGCTTTCGCGGCCAAAAAGCGGGATGCGCACGCGTTCGAACGCTCCATCGACGACATTGTGGCAGCGGTCCAGGAATCCCTCCGGAGCGGCATTACCGAAGTCCACATGGTCGGCGGTTTGCATCCAACGCTGAAAAAAGAGTGGTATCTCACCTTGTTACAGCGCCTTCGCGCGCTGGACCCGAAGCTTATTATCAAAGCCTTCACGGCGATCGAAATCCGGCACATGGCGCAGCGGATTTTCAAGACCTCGATCGCCGACACGCTCGCGACTCTCCGTGAAGCGGGTTTGGGCGCCCTTACGGGTGGGGGCGCGGAAATCTTTGATCCCGTCGTTCGCGATGAACTTTGCCGCGGCAAGGAGAGCGCGGAAGAGTGGCTCGATGTCCATCGCACCTGGCATAAGATGGGTGGGCGCAGCACATGCACGATGCTCTTCGGCCATATTGAAACGCTCGAACATCGGGTCGATCACCTTCGCCAGCTCCGGGAGCTCCAGAATGAGACCGGCGGGTTTACGGGGTTCGTTCCGTTTGCGTTCGAACCTCAGACGACCATTCTGGCGCATGTGAAGGGCGCGTCGGCGATTGAACAACTGCGCAATCTCGCCGTGAGCCGAATTTACCTCGATAACTTCGACCATCTCACCGCCTATTGGGTCTCGATGGGATTGCCGTTGGCGCAGGTCTCGCTCAATTACGGGGTCGATGATCTGCATGGCACGATCATGGAGGAGAAAATTTTTCATATGGCCGGTGCGAAGACGCCCCAGGAACAAACCGTCGAAGCGCTCGAACACGTGATTCGCGAGGCCGGCCGCGTGCCCATCCAACGGGACAGTTTTTATCGGCACTTGCCGCGCCGCCAACCGGCGGCGGCAAAAATATCCCCGGCGGTTGAGTCCGAGCTCGTTCTCGCCTGACGCGTGGCTGAAGCCGACCTGCTTCGGATTGGATGCGTTAAGTATCTCAACGCGCGTCCGCTCATCCACGGCTGGCCCGGCGACGTAGTCTACGACCATCCCAGCACGCTCTGCGACCGGCTCGCCAGCGGTTTGCTGGACGTGGCCTTGGTCTCGAGTTTCGAATTTTTGCGGAATCCCGTCTACACCCTGGTCGATGGCATCTCTATTTCCTCGCACGGACCGGTCCATAGCGTTTTCGTCGCGCACGTCGGCGCTCTTGAGGAGATCGAGGAAATCGAAGTCGATCCCGCCTCTCAAACTTCGATCAATTTGTTGCGCTGTTTGATGGCAGAAAACGGATTGACGCCGAAATTTGTTGTTCGCTCCCGGCTAATTCAGCGAGCAATCACTCCGAGGCTGGCAAAGTTCTTTATTGGTGATCAGGCCATTCGTTTCCGGGACGAGAGTGCCACCACATTCCACTTCTGGGATTTGGGCGAAGAATGGGAAAAACGAATGCAGCTTCCTTTTGTCTACGCGCTTTGGCTCATCCGCCCGGAGGTGGGTTCTCCGAAAGCGATCGCCGACAGACTGCGAGCCTGTCGTGACAACAATCTGCGGGAATTCGATGTCCTGATTGCTGCGGAGGAAGAATTCAGTCCGGAGTTTTGCGAATACTACCTGCGGGAATGTTTGAGCTACGAGTTTGGGCCGCGCGAAAAGGAGGGGTTGTCCACATTTCGAAAACTCTGTGAGAAACACGGGATCCTGTGGCACGACTCGCGGTTGATTATCTGACGGCGAGCCGCCTTCAGGGTTAGGTTGGTTGTTCATGGAAAAGCGATGGGTTCTTGCTCCGAGCAGCGTCGATTCCGGCGCGCCGATTGAGTGGTCGGAAATCTGCGACCTGCCCTGTATCGTCGAGCTTTTGAAACGAAAAGGCTTTGCCTGCCGGGATGACGTAACCGCTTTTCTTCAGCCACGCCTGCGCTTGTTGAGCGATCCGTTTCTGCTCCCGAACATGGGGACTGCGGTGACCCGCATTTTGGAGGCGATCGAAGGTGGAGAGCGGATTGTTTTGTTCGGCGATTACGATGTGGACGGGGTGACGTCGCTCGCTCTGCTGGCGGGAATGCTGCGCGGCTATGGAGCGGCGCCGGAGTTGTTCCTTCCGCTGCGAATGGAAGAGGGCTACGGCTTGAGCCCGGAAAGCGTCGAGCGCTGCTGTCAGGAGTATTCGCCGAAGCTTCTCATTGCGGTCGATTGCGGGACGTCGTCGCTCGCGGAAATCGCGTCGCTAAAAGCCCGCGGCATCGACGTCATCGTCCTCGACCATCACGAACGGAAATCCACGTTGCCCGATTGCGTTGCGATCGTGAATCCGAAAATCGACCCAGCCTGCGCCTTTGAATATCTGTGCAGCGTCGGGATCGTCTTTAAGCTTTGCCACGCCCTCCTGAAAACCAGGCCGGTTCCCGGCTTCGATTTGAAAGCGCAGCTTGACCTAGTCGCGCTGGGGACCGTTGCCGACATCGTCCCGCTGGAAAAAGAGAATCGTATTCTGGTCCAGCGCGGGATGAAGCAATTGGCCACATCGCAGCGGCCCGGCGTGCGCAAATTGATGGAAATCGCGGCAGTGCGATCACCGGTGGTGGCCGAGCACATTGGATTTCGTCTCGGGCCGCGGCTCAACGCCGCCGGGCGACTGGCCACTGCGGAGAAAGCGCTTCGGCTTTTGTTGACCACGGACGAAACCGAAGCTGGAGAGATCGCCGCGTCGTTGGACGAGCAAAATCGCGAACGGCAGACGGTGGAGCGACAGATTTTCGAACAAGCAGAGAATGCTCTCGCGGAGAAGTTCAACGCCGCCGCTGATGCCGCCATCGTTCTCGGCTCACGAGACTGGCACCCGGGCGTGCTCGGCATCGTGGCGTCGCGCCTCGCCCGAAAGTATCATCGCCCGACGATCATGGTTGCCTTTGATGCGGCCGGGTTGGGGAGGGGGAGCGGTCGAAGCATCGAGGGTTTGTCGCTCGTGGAAGCTCTCTCGCGCTGCGCCCAGCACCTCGAGAAATTTGGCGGGCACGAAATGGCCGCCGGGTTGGCGGTTCAGGAAACGAAGTTCGACGCGTTTGCTGCTTCTTTCCGGGTCGCGGCGCGAGAGCTTCTTTCTGATGAGGACCTGCAAGCGCGGCTGCATCTCGACCATGAGTTGGCCTTTTCAGAGTTGAACGGCCAGCTTCTCCGCTGGCACGGGGCGCTGGAGCCTTTCGGCAACAGCAACCTTCAGCCTACCTTCCTGGCCCGGGGGGTGGAGCCAGCTGCTGAACCAAAAGTGTTGAAGGACAAACATCTCGTTCTCCGGCTCCGCCAGCTGAACCATTTTCGCCGCGCCATCTTTTTCGATGGTGCGCTGACCCCGTTGCCCGCGCCACCGTGGGACATCGCTTTTCGCGTAAACGCCGATGAATACGAAGGCGAAACCCGGCTTCAAATCCAGGTCCAAGCCGTGCGCACGACAATTCCCTCCCCATGATCACGTACTCGCAACGCCTCGAAGAGATGGAGTGGATTCCGCGACCGAAGCTAACGGCGTTGCGCCGGCTGGAGATCGAAACCGTCGGCGACCTGCTCACCCATTATCCGCGGCGCTACGAAGACCGGACGCATTTTGCGTCGTTCCCGCGGGAGGAAAGCGATACGCCGATTCTGGTTTGCGGCGAAGTGGTGAAAACGCGGCTCGTCCGCTTCGGAGGCTGGAAGAAGATTTTCGAAGCCACCCTGGAAGAATCCGATGCGAACGCGCTCAGCCAGCCACTCGTGCTCCGTTGGTTCAACCTGCATTACGTCCAGAAGATGATCGCGACTGGCCAGCGCCTCGTCGTTTACGGCAAACCGCGCCTGCGAAAGAACCGCATGTGCATGGAGCACCCCGACTTCGAGGTGATCGAGAACGACGACGAAATCTCGATCCATTTTCGCCGGATCACGCCGATTTACCCGGCCACGGAAGGATTGTCGCAGCGGGTTTTTCGCGGCCTAATCTTTAAAACGCTGGAGAACCTCGATCCGGAGTCGGTCCCGACGTTGTTGCCGAAAAATACCAGGCTGGGATCGCGCGAGCACGCCTTGCACGAGATTCATTTTCCGACGACCAGGGAGCAATGCGACGCCGCCCGCGAGCATCTGGTCTTTTCCGAATTCTTCGAAATGCAGTTGGTGATCGGATCGCGGCGGAAGAAAGCGGTCCAGCGAGCGGGCCAACGCCACGCTGCGCCCGGCGTGCTGGTAGAGAAATTTCTGCGCGGTTTACCCTTTGATCTGACGGCCGCGCAGGAGCGCGTGATAGAAGAGCTGCGGCGCGACCTCGCGGCACCGTTCCCGATGAATCGATTACTGCAGGGTGACGTTGGTTCCGGCAAAACTGTCGTTGCGATTGCGGCTATGCTGGTGGCCGTCGAATCCGGTTCACAAGCCGCCCTGATGGCGCCGACCCAGATCCTCGCCGAACAGCATTACGCTGTCCTGTGTCGCTGGCTTGAGCCGCTGGCAGTGCGAGTGGCGCTGCGGACGGGCGCCCGGCACGAGGACCCCCTCACGTTTTTTGCTTCCCCCGCGGAGAGTGCCGCCCCAAACATCCTCGTTGGCACGCATGCGTTGCTTTATGAGGGGGTGGAATTCGAAAAGCTCGGGCTTGCTGTCATCGATGAGCAACACAAGTTCGGAGTCTCGCAACGGGCGCGGCTGACAGCGCGCGAGCCGGCGCCGGACGTTCTCGTCATGACGGCAACACCGATTCCGCGGACGCTGACGATGACGGTCTATGGCGATCTCGACGTGTCGATCATCAATGAGATGCCTTTGGATCGTGGCAAAATCGTCACAGCGGTCCGCGATCTGACGAAGCTTCCGGAGGTCCTGACCTTTATGCGCGGGCAGCTGGAAGCGGGACGCCAGGCCTACATCGTTTATCCATTGATCGACGAAAGCGAAAAACTCAACGCCAAGGCGGCTGCGGTGGAATTCGAAACGTGGCACGAACGCTTGCGACCATTTCGATGCGAATTGTTGCATGGCCGGGTCCCGTCGCCGGAGAAGCAAGCAATCATGGAGCGCTTTCGACGAGGCGAGACCAGCGTGCTGGTCAGCACCACCGTGATCGAGGTGGGGGTGGACATCCCAAATGCGACCCTGATGTTGATCGAAAATGCGGAACGTTTTGGACTCGCCCAGCTTCATCAATTGCGCGGCCGGATCGGCCGGGGGGAACATAAATCGTATTGCATTCTCCTGAGTGAGTCGAAAACGGAGGAGGCAACTGCGAAGCTCGCCGTCCTGGAAAAAACCAGGGACGGATTCGAAGTAGCGGAAGCTGACTGGGACTTGCGCGGGCCGGGTGATCTGTTGGGGACTGCACAGAGTGGATTGCCGGCTTTGAAACTTGGCGATTTGAAAAGGGACGCGTCGATCATGCAGCAGGCGCGGGCCGCGGCGGCAGTAATTTTGGAGCGGGATCCCGGCCTCGATTACCCCGAAAATCAACGTTTTCGAAGATTGATTGTCGAAGAACAGGGACGAACCTTCTCGAACGTTAGCTAATGAAAAATTTGCTTAAATTTCTGTTGTTTGTGGTGCTGGTCAGTGCCGGGATTTCGGCGCTTTACGATTACCGCCTCAAGACTGGAGGATTGAAGTTCCTGGCCGCGGCCCCTGAAAAATATTCGCTCGCCACGACGCCGATTGTCGACCCGAAGGATGTGGCTGGGCTGGAAAACCTCAACCGGGAACGACGCCTGCTGGTCGGCAGCATCATTCCGGCGGTGGTCAGCATCAAGACTTCCAAGAAAGTGGCCATTCGGCGCCAGTATCAGCTCGATCCGTCGGAATTTTTTAACCGGAACCCGCGTCAGTTTCGTAATCCGAATGAGGAAGCGATGGTTCAAAACTCTCTCGGCTCCGGCGTTGTCGTTTCAACGGAGGGTCACATCATCACGAACAATCACGTGGTCGACCAGGTTGATGAAATCGAGGTTCAACTGAGCGACGGGCGGACGAAGCAAGCGCGCCTGGTGGGTGCGGATGCGGTGGTGGACCTGGCAGTCTTGAAGATCGATGAGGCTGGCCTCAAGCCTCTCAAGTTCGGTGATTCGGACGCGGTCCAAGCCGGTGATTTCGTTCTCGCAATCGGTAATCCGTTTGGGTTCGAAGAAACCGTCACAGACGGAATCATTAGTTCGCGAGGAAGGCCCAATCGGGTGGACGGATTTGGCGATTACCTGCAAACGAATGCCGCGATTAATCCGGGAAATAGCGGGGGACCTCTGGTGAATCTGCGTGGTGAAATTATCGGGATTAACACCGCGATCATTTCCCGGAGCGGGGGGTCGCAGGGAATCGGGTTTGCCATTCCTTCTAATTCAGTGAAGACGGCGCTGGAAAGCCTGCTCAAGAATGGCCGGATTCTCCGGGGATATCTTGGCATTCAGGCGCGCCCTTCCACCCCTGGAGCGCCGGACCCCGGCGGCGTCGTGGTTGATGATGTGGTTCCAAATTCTCCTGCGGCAGACGCCAGTCTGAAAAGGGGTGACGTCATCCAAAAGTTTAACGGGCACACCGTGAAGAATATCACCGAGTTGCGGAGCCTGGTGTCCCAGGTGGAATTGAACAAGAAGGTTGAGCTTGAACTCACCCGCAACGGAAGTTCCCTCAAGTTGACTGCGGAAATTAAGGAACAGCCAGCGGATTACCTGACTTCGCGCGTCGATCCGCGGCGGACGCCACAGACGCCGCAAACGCCGGACGAACCGCAGAATGAACCGGATGACGCAAGTCCGCTCGGCTCGGTCGAAGTGGCCGAGTTGACGCCCGACGCTCTCCGGCGCCTTGACCTTCCGAACCGGATTCGGGGCGTGCTTGTGACCAAAATCGAAGGGGAAATGGGCGAACTGCGTGCGGGGGACGTAATTGAAGAGGTAAATCAGCAGCCCGTCACCTCCGTCGCCGAGTACAAAAGGGTGGTTGGCGCGCTCGATCCGAACGGCACCCAGGTTCTCTCCGTCTGCCGTCACCGAACGCGGTCCTTCGTGGTCTTACGACCTCGTTAACGAGGAAGTCGGCGGTAGTGGTTTCGCCGGGCAACCGGCTCGAAGCGTCTGTCATATTTTAGGAGTCGCAAGCTTTTCAGCTTGGAAGCGTGAGACATTGTCGAGTATAAAGCGAGGCCCCTAGATGTTTTCGTGAGTGCGACGCATCTCCTCAATGGATTGCCCCCCAAATCTCGCCAACCCTTTCCCGAACAAAAAGCAAAGCATGCACAAGACCGTCGTAGAACTCGATCTTAAGGGATACAGCGATGTCGCCCGCGAATTGGAGGAGCATATCTCAGCCGAGGTCGTGCTGGTTTTCAACAGTCAGATCCAGCGTTTCGTAGACTCTGGACTGAACGCTGCTGGAGTGCCTCGGGAAGAGAGTGTGATGGCTACCACCGGAGACGGCGCAATACTGGTCTTCGACTCGCCAGAGATCTCGCATGTCTTTGCGGCGGCTGTCCATGACGCGTGTCGCGTCCACAACCACGAAAAGACAGTAGCCTCTGCCAAACGCTGGTTTCGTATCGGCATCGCGACAGGCCCGCTGGCGATCGAGACAAAGGATGGTGCGAAGAAGATGGGCGGAAGCGTCATTGCCCGAGCGGTGCGTTTGGAAGCCGGGGGTAACATTGGCGAAATTCTTGTGGATACAAACACTTACGCGGGATTGTCTGACAATCACAAGGCTCACTATGGCCCCGAAGAATCAATCCGAGGCAAGCGCGACGAAGTGTTTCCTGCTCGGCGTTGCGTAATTTTGCGAGGCGTTGTCACTGGTTCCGCTCAGACGGCGAACCCGCCCTCGGTCGTTACGCCACCCGGACGTGCCCTGAAAATGTGGCAGGATAGGTTGAATTTCCTCGAGGAGCAGGGAGCCATCGTTTCGACCGCTCCTCAGAAGTTCGAAATCAAGATTGAAATTGCCGTAGCGAGGGAAAAAATTGCGGAGCTAGGCGGACAGTAATTATGGCCGAACATATGCCGAGCAGGAAACCAATCGAAGCCTGGCGTAAGACGCTGGAAGAATTACAAGTCTTTGAGGCAACCACGGCGGGTGCGGCTCAGAAGATCGAAGTTGCTCGAGGGATCGCCGAGGCGAAAGAGAAGATCGCCGAATTAGAGGCGCAGCCAGCGCAAGGCGCTTCATCGATTGACAAAATGCAGGGCTTGTTGGGACGGACGATTGACCGAGGCAAATTCAATCCCCAAGCTCCCGAACTGTTCCGGCTGGAGAGCTTTGGGCAGCAGACCAACCAAGTCGTCTACCCTTGGAACGCTGACGACCTAGCGAAACACATCCGAAGCCTCGTCTCGGGCACGCTGTTTATTAGTAGCGCGCATGACGATGTCTTGCGTCAGGCAGCCCAGGCGGTGGCGTTTGCGGACAAATTACAGGGGTATCAGGTGCTCGCCGTCAATCCCGACGCCGATGACACGCTTGATCTTGGGTTGTTGCTCAATCAGGCGGAGAGCATCAAGGCCGACGGTCAGATGAACCCTTCTGAAGGCAAGGTGGTTTTTGTGGTCGAGGCCACGCGCACCCTGCTCTTGAAACTGCCTGACTTGGCCTTGCGCTTGCGCAATCAAGCAGGTCGCGGCATTCATTTGCTCTTCATGGTCCGGCAGCAGTGGCTCGATGGCCGTGAGGCGACAGCGTGGCATTGCGGCATGCCTCATTGGGAGATTGACGCGTTGACGCTGCTGTTAGAAACGTATCGTGGTACGACGACGGACGATGAACTTCGAGATCTCGCAGCTCAGTGTCAACGGCAGGGAAATCGTGCCCACACTGTGCGCCATGAGGTGGAGTTGGTTGCGATGGTCGATTTCTACCTGCAAGAGAATGGCATCGAAGGGGTAAAGCTAGCGCTCGCTGAGGGTAGACTGAACGGACGTGCCGTAGCGACGGAGGTGACGGCCGCACGTAATCGCTGGGCCAAATCGGGACCGATAGAGCAAGCAGCCCTCTTTCTTGCGGTGAGCTTTCCGAACCTGACTTGGGAGTCGTTTGAGTATCTTATGCCAGCTCTGCTGGCGGAAAAAACCGAGATGGTCGTCAAAACCACATCGGTGCCACCGACTAAGGATATTCCGAATCCGGCACTGTGCGCGGAGACCGTATCAGTGCCTGCGCTTACACGCTGGCTTGAAACGGCCCACTCATTGTTGGCGGATGTGGGCTTGTGTTGTGTCGAAGGATCCGGTGCGGATATGGTGCAATTCATCGAGCCAATGCAAGAGGCCGCATTGCGAGAGGCACTTGCGTTCCAGGCAAACATCAGCCTCGATATGTATGACGCCCTGCACAAGCACGGCATCTACTTCGACCCTAATACCCCAACCGCTACGGTAGTAGCCCTCGCCAGTGCTACCTGTCGGTTGGTCAGTCGGGCGGGCCAAAGGTACAACGAGCAGTGGCTGCATCGCCGAGTGCGCGACATCCAGCGTTGGGTGGGAAGGAACGAGGCAGAAGAAGCTCAGAGCATAGACGCTGGCTCTTTGGAGCAGTTATTCAGATCGCTCATCCGTGCTGAAAAGAACGGGCGTAACCTGGAGTCGCTGTTCTTTAGCCGGCTGTGCGATCTGTGCTCGGAATTCTTGTCCGAGCCAAAGGCCGCACCGATCGTGGATCGATTTATCCAACTCATGGTGCAGGACCCCCAAACCACGGGCCACCACATCCTCCAAATCGTGCGCCGGCTAAAGGGGCACGAAGCTTTCGAGCATTTGCGGTGGATCAAACACCTCTTCGATTGCGGCGATACGGCTACCTGCCAGGCCGCGTTACAGTTGCTCTTTAGCGAGCAAAGCGAGCCACGTCGCTTCTGGACTGTCTGCCTGGAGATTGCCGCATGGTTGCCTGACTACGGCGAGCCCATCAAACATCAATGCCAACGCTGGGCGCTTGCCTTTTTGCCCCTATGGTTTCTCGATACCGTTCAGCGCTCTCGAGCCATGCTGCGACGTGATCCGGCAAGCCGCATCGAACTGCCGCTGTTTGCCGAAGCGGCGGATCTACCGCTGCTTGCCGAGCGGCTACAGACGGCCAGTAAGCTCATAGGCCATCCCCTGTTCCCCGAAGCGACGGTGTGGGCACTTAAGAAGGTGCAGACGGAGGATGCCGCGCTCCCGAGTGGAGGC
>JBAPMH010000351.1:0-7918 GCA_049278515.1 Chthoniobacterales bacterium | reverse complement strand
GGCGTAGCGGTGGCGGTCGGCGTGGCCGTTGCCGTGGCGGTCGCTGTTGGCGTGACGGTAGGTGTCGGCGTCGGCGTGGCGGTGGCGGTCGCCGTCGGGGTCGCCGTCACTACTGGCGTGGCCGTTGCAGTCGCCGTTGGCGTAGTGGTGGCAGTGGCTGTCGGAGTAGCCGTGGCGGTAGCTGTCGCCGTTGCCGTAGGTGTCGCTGTTGGTGTCGCTGTTGGTGTCGGCGTTGGGGAAGGAGTTGGGGTCGGAACGACACCATTGACTTCATCCGCGCCGATGTCAGGTGTCAACGCGTTACGCGCGTCTCCGTCATAGTCGTCGGTAATCCCGCCAATGGGAGTTCCGCCGCTTTCAACTCCTGTCGGAATCGCCGGGTTGATATGCAAGAAGTTCGGATCTCCGCAGCTCGTGCTCAGGAACGGAGGGTTTTCCGAAATCGAAGCGGAATCAGCCGGGCTAACCCGGGCCTTATAGGGCGCCAGGGTTTGATCCGAGTTGGTGCCGTCGAAGTAGATCAGATGACTCGCACCCGGCGAACCGGCATGAAAGTCGTTGTTGTTCGAAGCCGTGTTGTAGTTGTTCAATGCGGCAGCAGAGCGACGGAAAGCCACCGTTGAGCCTGTCCCGGCCGGAACGGAGACGTTGTCGATCAGGTTATCCCGCAGAGTCAGCGCGGCGGTGGTAGCCGTAGCGTCGGCCGTATGGAAGATACCCGACGTGCTGAAGTTCGCCCCCGTGGACGTCGCGTTCAGGTAGATGGTGTTGTAGGAGATGTTCAGATTCGACAGCGGGGTCGTGGAGGTAAGATTGATGCCCCGCACTCCATCCGTCGCGCTGCTGCTGGAAGGCGCCTTCAAATCTGCGATCAGGTTATTAAAGACGTTGTGCGTCGTCCCGCCGGAGATAATGATGCCGTTCGTAGTCGCGCTAGCACCAGTCGCCGTCAGATTGCAGATCTTGTTCTTGAAGACGTTTTGAGTCGTCCCGTCGGCAAGGTTGATGCCGCTAACGACTGCGCCCGGCGCCGTGCCGGAGAGCCCAGTGACGCTGTTGTTAAAGAAGTTCTGATTCTCGTCATCTGAGAAAATGCCAGTGATGCTGTTGCCGTTGGTAATATTAGATATCGTATTCCCACTCACGTTATTACCGGCAAACGTGTTGTCGCTGAATCCCACCCAGAGGATTGCCGCCATCGCGGCGCTTCCACCCGTAATATTGCTAAAGGTATTATTGGTAACGGTCTTCCTTGATCCGGGTGTGGCGCCGTCGGCACTTCTCCAACCGTCAAAGGTGCCGGTCGTGCCGGTCAGGTTAATGTTGGAGAAGTTATTGCCTGTGTTTATCTCGGTAACGGTTGGTCCTGAAAGAGAAAAGGCGTTGTAGAGCAATATGGGCCCCGAGCCGCCGGTCCTGGTATAGGTCCCCACAATCGAGTTGTTATTGACGTTGTGAGTCGTGCCGGCGGCATGGGTAACGTCATTACCGATAAACAGCAGGGTTGAGTTGCCCGTGGTGTTAGCGGTAACGTTGGTGATCGTGTTGTTGCTGATATTGGTCGAACCGGTAAAGCTCTGGTTCAGATAATACAGGTGTGAGCTTGAGCCGGGCACGTTCTGAACGATGCGCCGGACGTCATTGCCGGTCATGTTCAGGGTGGCGGTCGCGGCGCCGTTAGAGTTGAAGTAAGGGAGGATCGTCCCCGCGGAAGCCGCGCTGTAAACATACGCATCCTGGGTGGCGGTCCCGATCTGGTTGTCCCTGATATTAATCGCGACTCCAGTGTTCGCACCCTGGTGGGTCACGCCCGTTGCCTGACCAGACGCAACCAGGACAAAGCCCTGCAGGATGTTGTTGTTGAGATTCTGAGTCGTTCCGGCCGCACCTGAGGTGCTGAGGACCCCGTTGATCTGGCCGGTCGTCGCCCCGGTGTAGGTGACGCAACGCTCTGTCGCCGTACCAAGGTTGTTATTGGTAATGTTCACGGTCCCGGGAACGGCGCCCTGGTTAATGATGCCCAGGAACGAGCTAAGCACTCCCGTATGGCTTACCGAACTGGCCAGATTCCTGATCGTGTTGGCCGTAATGTTCAGGGGCGCTCCAGTCGCCGTGTTCCCGATGCCGGTAAGGGTTCCGGTGTTGACGGTGGTGGTCGAAGTGAGGATGCCAGCATTAGAGAGCGGGCCTCCGGCCACACCAGTTGTCGTCATGTAACCGATCCGGATATTTTGCAACGCCGCGTTACCGATGGTGTTATTGCTGGTCGTAACCACTCCGGCGGAACCCTGGGTCTGGATGCCGACGAAGCCGCCCGCTGTCGTCGCGCTGGTTCCGGATGCATCGATAGAACCGAGGGTATTATTCTGGATAGAGACCGTATTGGTGGTGACCGCCAAAATTCCTATGGCCTGGCCGTTCGTCACAGTAGTCGCGGTATAAATTGAGGCTGGCGCTCCGCCGCCGCCACTTGTGGCACCGATGGTATTGCCCGTCGTAGTACCGATATTCGCATTACCGGAATTAACGAGAATACCAATGAAGATCGATGCGTTTGCGGACGTATAGATTGCGTGTCCGGCAATGGTGTTCCCTTGGATATTGGAAACCGCGCCAGCGGCCGTGAACGCGGCGTTAATGCCGCGATAAGCGGTGACGTCAGCTGTGCCGGCTCCAGAGTAGGAAGCCGGGAAGCCTGGCAGAGCAACACTATTACCGATTGTATTGGTCGTGCCCGTTCCAGCTGAGTTGGCGAACCCTATTACGTTTCCGCTAATGGTATATCCGACGCCACCGCCGATGAAGATACCGTTGTGGGTATTGCCCGTCGTATAAACGCGGTCTGCCGTTTGGAACAATTTGTTGCCCGTAATCGACCAGGCGGAGTTACCTGTTGCGTTGAGGTTGATACCGGTTGTGACCAGCGTTGCACTGAAGTAATCCTGGATGTTGTTCTGGGCGATCGTGCCGCTGTTGAAGACCGTGGCCGACAGGCCAAGAGAGAATATCCCATTGACCGGGAAATTGGCGCCAGAGTTGGTGATCGAGTTATTCGAGAAGGTGTTCCCGATGTTACCGGTGGCGGTGCCGGCATCAATGAAGATGGTTCCGCGGGTCACAGCAGAGCTTGACCCTTTGATGGTGCAGTTTGTGATAAGGTTATTCGAAGCATCGCCAACCAGGTGAACGGTTGAAGCCGTCGCAGCCGTGCTCGTGTTGTCGAGGGTGAGCGAGTTACCGCCGCCCAAACCGTTAATCGTGACGTTGTCCGCCCCGTTCAAATCAATCAACGGGGTCGCGAGGGTGCCGGAAACGGTCCGCGCTCCAACGGGGTTCACGGTAACACTTGTATAATTGGCTGACCCGGTGCCGCTGGCGTTCAGGACCGCGGAGACTGACTCGACGGTGTCACAGTTGACGGTGACAAGAATTGCACCTTGAGGGATGCCGGCGTTGATAGCAGCAAAGGCTGATCCAACATTCGCGTAATTGGTCGGGCCGAGGTCGCCGGCTGATGCAGTAACAACGACACATGGTCCCGGAGTGGCGGTTGGCGTCGGTGTTGGTGTTGGAGCCGGAGTCGAAGTCGGAGTCGCCGTCGGGGTTGGCGTCGGTGAAGGCGTCGGCGCTACCGTGGCCGTCGGTGTCGGGGTTGGAGTTGCGGTCGGAGAAGCGGTTGGCGTCGGCGTTGACGTCGCAACGCTCAGGACGACGCTGTTCGCGTTGTAAGTAATCGTGAAATCGGTGCCGCCAATATTGATGGAAGAGCCTTGCGCAAAAGTGCCGGTGAGCAGGCCAGTGCTTTGAATGATGATGAACTGCTGTCCAACTGCGGGAGTGAAGCCGTTGATGAGCAAGCCGTTCAGGGTAGCTACACCAGCCCCAAGGTTCACCGTCCCAGTAACTTGCAGCCGATCATACTCGGTGCCAGCATTCACGCCGCCGATGTCGATCTTAAAAGTCGTCCCCGTGTTGAAGGTCACATTGCCGGCGGAAGTCAGCAGGCCAGCGCCGTTCCCTGGCGCCACGGTTCCATTGGTCGCGGTGATACCGCCGACTGGGCCGGTGCCGCCAAGCGTTCCACCGGTAACATTCATCAGACTGCCGGAAGTATCGCCGTTTACGAACAAGGTCCCGGCGCTAATCGTCGTGGTGCCAGTGTAGGTGTTCGAGGCGTTGCTGAGAGTGAGGATGCCGGCGCCACTTTTCACCAACCCGCCAAGGCCGCTCATCTGCCCGGTCCAGATCGAACTGATTCCAGCGCCAACGTTGGCTCCAACGCTTCCGCTGCCTGCCGAAAAGACGTCAAAGAAGTATCCGACTCCGTTTAGGGCGAAGTTGTTGTTGATGGTCGAATTATCCAGCGGCGTCAGGTTCGCGAGCCCAGTCGGGCCCGAATTATTGGTCGAGATCAATCCGGTGGGCAGCGCCCCGGAGGTGTAGGCGATGAAACTACCGGCGTTCGAGCCATTAATAATAAGCGGAGCTGTGCCACCGGCCGTTCCATTGAAGGTCACCTGCGTGACATTTCCAGTCTCACCTAGCCAGAAGCCGCCGGCGTTGCTGTAGTTGCCCGAGAAGGTCATCCGTCCGTTGACCACGCGAATGAAGGACGGACCGGTGATGTTACCAATGAAATTGGTGGAACCCGTCCCGCTCGCGCCGCCGCCCTGAATGCGGAATGGGGTGTTTAGCGTGATGTTGCCACTGACTGTTTGCGAACCGGTGCTGTTACTCAGGGGACTCAGCCCGGCCATGAAAGAATTGCCAAGCGCCACCCCGTTGTTGGTCAGAGATCCGTTATTGACAATAATGTCACGCGCGATGATCGCGTTTGCAGGCGCGCCGTTGATGGTCAGGGTTGGAGGGAAGCCCACCAGATCGACGTCGTTCGTTGGGACGCCCAGGGTGATTGCCCCTTGACCGGGGAGCGTCTGGCTGGTGTTAATGTTGAAGAAGCTTTCACGCACTTCGATTGCACCGCCGAAGGTATTGGTGGCGAGCGTGGTCTGTAAGGCACCATTTTGCGTAATCGTCCCGGTAAGTCCGGACAAGTCTCCGTTCAGGGTAAGGCTGCCTTGGGCATTTAGCAGACCGGCGCTTCCGGTAATGGCGCTACTCACCGTGTTAGTCCCGAAGAAGGCACCGGGCGTGGAGCCGAATGCGATCGTGCCGCCAGCATAGGTGCGCGTGCCGGAAGCGCTGAGCACCATGCCGGACGTGACGCCAAGGGTCTGGCCGGCATTGATGGTTGTAGTGCCGGTGTTTGCACTCTTCACCGCATTCACATTCACCGAGCTTGCCACAGTCGCTGCACCAGTAGTCGAGACGTTTGTTCCAGCCGTGGTGAAGTCGGTCGCATAAGCGGTGTAGGGCGTGAAACCGGTCACGCCGTTGTAGGTCACAAAGTCGGAGGTCGTCACGACGCGTGGCAAAATGCCGGTCGCGTCTCCGGCCGGAACGGCGCCATTAACAAACAGCTTCGTAGTTCCACCAAGCGTGGCGATGTTAAATCCGAGACTCGAGCGTGGCGCCATCGTGAAATCGTTTGTCACCGTGAGTGCGACCGTGCCGGTTCCCGACGTCAACAGATTGAAGACATTGTGTCCGCCCAGAACAGCTAACGAGCCGATCGTCTCCGTGGCGGCGGTGTTCGCGAAACCTCGGTAAGTAAACCCGCCGTCGCGCAGTTGGAGCGCCACATTGTCAGCCAACCGATTGTTATTTTGGGCCGCAGGAACGGTAATATTAAAGTTCCCGGGGCCGCCGAGAGCCGCGTTGTTATCGATTTGGAAGGTAGCACCGGAAAACGCCTGGATCGTGGTGGCTGAAAGATAAGATCCATTGGCGCCCTGGAGCGAAAGGGTGGTGTTGGCGCTATTCCCAAACACTTCAACCGAAGTAGAAGCGTTCGTGCCCGCGACCACGTTAAAGCCACCGCTGATGCGGGTCGAACCGGTATAGGTATTGTTGCCGAACAGACCAATGCCATCGCCGGCGTTCATCACCCCGTTTTGGTTGAAACCCATTGTCTTGAGGAGCGAACCGTTGGAAAGAACCCCGGTCATTTGCAACGCCCCCGACCCAGCAAACACCGTAGCGCTGGAGACGCGGAAGACCTGGGTTCCGCCGCCAAAATCTAGATTAGTTGCGATTGCGTTACTGCCATTGTTGAAACTGCTCACGTTGCCCAGGACATTGATATCGCCCGTGACACGCAGGGTGCCGGTGCCGGTAATCCCCACGCCGGCTGTGCGGGTGGCCGGATCGAAGGGGAAGAAATCCTGGTCGTTGTAGAAGGTGACGGAGCCGAGCGTGAGGCTCAGGGCGCCAAAATCATACAGACCATTGGAAACACCGAGACGCGTGGTCGTAGGCAGGACGCTGGTGTTCATGATCCGCGTAGTCCCACTATAATCAGACGGCGATTGTGACGAAATGCCTGCCGCGTAAATGTCGACCGGGAGGATGTTCGTGGCGCCAGTGAGGGGAAGGCCGAGGCCGCTAAAAGTAATCGGGCCGGCCAGCCGCAACGTTCCCGGTGCTTTTTTGCTCAGGCCTAACGAGCTGTTAATTGGCGTATTGATGGTAACTTCGAAGTGCGTATCTACGCTGATTACGCCAGTGGCCAGCGTGCTCGTGCCGTTTACGAATGTGAGCGGGCCGGTGCCGTTGAAGCTGTAGCCGCTCGCGAACAAGTTCAGGCTGTCAACGTTGATCGGTGAGCTGACATTGATCGCGCCCGCGCCGGTCGCATCGAAGACCGCGCCGTCCGCGTTTGCGTTGTTCCAGACGCCGGAGGACCAGTTCGAGTCGGTGACGTTCCATTTGAAGCTGCCGGACCCGTTGCTCCAGGTGACGTCGCCCGCGCGAAGCGGAGCGGCAATAGCGAGGAGAAGCGCGAGCGCCAGTGAGATGGCGAAGCGCAAGCCATTAGTCAGGCGATAGGTTTTACCGAGTTGGGGGATGGATTGGTCAAGGCGGGTAGGTTGTATCATTTTCGCTTCGCGGATTTGGAAGCGACAGATCACATATTAATCCCCGTCTGCTGGAACAATCTGGCATGCACTGCGCCGCAAAATGATGCGCCGCGCAGCGCAGTGCCGGTATGTATTGCGCCGCGCCATGATTCGGCGCGCAGCTTCCGTTATCGCCGCAAATCCGCGCCCCGCATGAAAGCGAGTTCCTCCAGAAGATGGTCGAGGAGCCAGTCGTCCGGTTTGAGGCACTTCTGGGCCACCTTTTCCACCTGGGTCGCGGCATCGAGATGCAGTTTCAAGTTGATGCCCTTCCAGCCCTGCTTGCGCAGGGTGGCGAGGCTCTCGATCGCCCGGCGTTGCTGCTGCCAGCTGGCATGGGCGAAAGCTTTTGCGATCGGGCGCTTGGGAAGATAAAGCAGGTCGGTAAAACAGAGCGACACGAAGTAGGCGGAAAGACTCCGGAAATCTGCGATGCGATCATTGAGAAGTTGTCCCATTTCGGCCGGGACATTGATCGTGTGGCGAGTTGTCTTCATAGGCCGTAATCTTGCCCCCGACGGGAGCTTCTTGTAAAGCACGCCGCACGGCTCGGGCCCTGCCGGTTTGATATGAATGCTCCCTTTTTACCAAATTTTCACAATGAGCTGTGCGTTGCCGTGCGCCAATCTCTTGGGCGATTGGACCGGCCAGAAACAGCCGAGTGTTTGCAGTTTCGTCCGGACGATGGACGAATCGTCTGGAATCAATCTACAGCGCAGAATTTGCATTTCCCGCCAAGGCGAGAATGCTGGATGAAAATTTTCCAGCCAGCTTCGGTTTCGCCTTCGGCGTGATGCGTTTCTCTCCTGCTCATGATCCTGATCTTGCTCATGATCCTGTGAGCAGCGCAGCCTCAAAATAGGACCAGGATCATGGGAAGGAATTTAGTGGCGCCGCAC
>JBAPMH010000350.1:0-18836 GCA_049278515.1 Chthoniobacterales bacterium | reverse complement strand
GCAATATGCGCTACTAAAACTGAAAAGTCGGATGTCATAGTTGTCTCGAATGGTTCGTCCGAAAGCCCGTCGCGCAAGTTCACGCTGCTCTTCGGATCGAGCTCGAGAAAGCGAAACGCGTCGTCTGGAAATCGAATGCGAATCTCCCGCAGCGTTTCAACAGGATGCAGGTTCGCGACCACCAGAAAGCGTTGCTCGGCCGCCGGATCGTAGCGCAGAAAAGCGTAGAGCCAGTGGCCGCTGGCTGCTTCGCCGGGTAACCGGCCGAACTGTGGGTTGTCGCGGTTCGCCGGATTGAGCGGCAAAAATTTTCCGTCTCGAAAGGCCGGTTCGCCGACGAGATTGACGAGGCGGCTGTAGAATTCCCGCAACGCCTTTTGTTCCGGCGAAAGCCGGCCGCCGTCGTAGCAATGATCGTTCACCCATTTTGTGAACTCCGGCATCGACCAGTAATCGAATATGCTGGTCCGTGCGTCGTCGCCGCCGAAACCTTCCGCTCCGGCTGCGGGCTCACCAATTTCCTGACCATTGTAAAGCATGATGGCGCCGCGCGAGAGGCCGTAAAGAATCGCTGAAACCGGGCGGCCGGCCTCCATTCCGATGCCGCCCCATTCATGCCGCGCGGCGAGCCGAACTTCATCGTGGTTCTCGGCGTAGCGAATGGAGTTGTGGCAGATGAAAGCGTCCGTGATCTCGCGATCGATATCGTTGGCCCAGCCGCCGCCATCGTAAATGCGTTTCAAGGCGCGATAGACCGGAGCGTCGTAAACGGCGTTAAACCCGGCGTTCAATAAATCGTAGAGGACATTGCCGCGCTCGAAGTTGAGGCGTGAAACGATCGGATCGCTTCCCGGTACTTTGGCCGGATCGTCGTCGTAGGCTTCGCCCATGAAGAAAACGTCGGGTTGCCGGCGGCGGGCCTGAGCGATGGTCCACGACCACATCTCCGGTGGCACCATGTGGGCCATGTCGCAGCGGAATCCGTCGACGCCGAGTGACTGCCAATGGTCGACGACCTGATCGATCTTTCTCCAGGTGTCGGGGATCGGTTTGTCCGGCGACCAGGCGTTCGGGTACTCACGGATTGACTTCGACGAGTCGGTGAAATCGAATCCGTAATTTAGTTTGATGGTTTCGTACCAATCGTGGAGCTGCGGTGTCCAGGTCACCGCGTTGTTGCCGGTGACGCGACCGAAAGTCGTTTCTCCGGCGAAAAGCCCATCGCATTTCTGGAACGGCAACTGGCAGGTCGGGCTGACCGCGTGTCCGTCGCGGACCGTCGGCAGGCGCAGCGGCGGGCCATTCTGATCCGGCGTGAGATAGAAGAAATTGTTGTGCGGATGAAAAAACTTCGTGGTGTCATCGCCGGCTCCGGCGCCTCCGCGCGTGCCGAAATTGTGGTGGGGTTTGACGCACGAGTCGTAGCTGCGCGCGACGTGGTTCGGCACCAGATCGATGATTGCTTTGAGCCCGTGAGCGTGGAGCCGCTCGATCAGTTCGCCAAATTCCTCCAGGCGCCGAGCGGGATTTGTCGCGTAGTCCGGGCAGACATCGAAGTAATCCCTGATCGCGTACGGACTGCCCGCGAGTCCCTTCAACAGGTCGGTGTCATCTGCCGGCTGTCCGAACTCGGAGTAATCGGTGGCCGTCGCTTGTTGGAGAACCCCAGTGAGCCAGATGTGGGTGAAACCCATCCCGCGGATTGCGATGAGCGCGGTGTCGTTGATATCGGCGAATTTGCCGACGCCGTTTTCGGCGAGGGTGCCGTTCTGTTTCCGGGTCTCGTTCGTATTTCCGAACAGCCTGACAAATAACTGGTAAATGCGGACCCGGGATTTCTCGGCGCCGTAACGGCCCCGCCGCGCGGTCAGAGTGGACGCAACGTCTTCGGCTGCGCGGTCATCCTGAGCAAAGCGAAGCGAAGTCGAAGGATCCCGTCGCCGGTCGAGCGAATCTCCGCGGGGTCCCTCGACTTCGCTCGGGATGACGGACTTCAAATGCAGCTCGTGGTAATGCGGAATGTATTTATCTCCGCTCCCGCTCTCGACTGTCGAATCCGAACAACCCCAGCACCAGCCCCAGCCGTCGTTGGCGATTGGATCCTTCGCGTAGATGACAAAATCAACCGATTCCGCTTCTCCCAGGAGTGCTCGCGGAATCTGAAAAACAAATTCGTCGTTCAGTTCGCTAACCTCTAACGCCTGGGTGGACTCGCGCTCACTCCAGCGCCAGTGCTCCCACCGGCGGATGAGCGCGTGAATCGAACCGCCTCCGATTTCCGCCGAGACCAGAAGGTCGGCCTTGAAGGGCAGAAAGACCGTCGAACCCTCTGCGTGCTGGGCGAAAGGCAAAACGGCGGAGCCGATTTCGCGATGCGTCCCGAGCGCCAGGAAAATATTTAGCGCGTTTTCGAGCAGCCCCGGCGGACGGTAGCGGAGGACAAACGCGCGCTCCGATCCTGCCACCGTGATCGAGACATTGTCCGATCCGGCAATCGTCTGTTCGCGCGCGGTTGTTTCCGGCATTCCTCATTGGACAAAAAGTGATGAGCCCAGGCCAGACCAAACAATGGCCGGGTTGAAACGGTGTTCGACAGTTGCGCCAGAAACATTCAAGGTCGGCTCCTCGGTCGGTCTGCAGTTAACCCCAAGGAGCCCATCTCCATGAAACCTCTCTTCCTCTTCGCCGGAATTTTCGCGGCGAGTTTGCTCACCGAGGGCGCGCGTGCGCAAACGGGAGCCGGCTTACCCCTGCTTCCTCAGGTCCCGAAAACACCAGCCCTCCAGGATCAACCGAACGCGACGCACTTCTGGTTTATCGCAGCCGGGGATAATCGCCCTTCGGACAAAAGATTGCAGCAGCCTTCGACGCCTAGCCAGATATTCAAGGACGCTCAGAAGTTCAAACCGGCGTTTTTTCTTTGGTGCGGGGACACGATCTACGGCCACACCTCCGACGAAGCGACGCTTCAGACACAGTACGAAGGATTTTTCCGGATCGTTCCGGCAAAGGTTCCAGTCTTCAACGCCCCGGGGAACCATGAAATGGACACCGCCCAAATGGTTGGAAACCAATATGTCGAAACCCCCGACCCGGGACTTCGGGCGGCTTACTTAAAGTTCATGAAGTTTCCTCCCAACGCCCCGACCTACGGCGCTTTCGACTACGGCAATTCCCGCTTCATTGCCGTCGATACGGAAGAGGTGGCCGCGTCGGGTTCCGTCCGCTCCCCGGGCAAGGTCGTCGGCAACGCTGGCAGAACGACGACCCTCGACCCCGGATGCGTCAGCCAGGCTCAAATGGACCTGCTAGGGCAAGACCTCGAGGCGAACAAGGCCAAGGCGCACATCTTTGTCTTCATGCATCACCCCATTATACCGGCCAAAAGCGATTCGGGTCTGAACCAGGCGGACGCGGCTGCCTTGCAGGCGCTCTTCAAGAAGTATCCCAATGTTTCCTACGTGATCGCTGCGCACGAGCATCTCTACTTCAATGCAACCGGAACGACGCTGAAGCCGGCCGACCGGCAGGATCCTTCAACCGCGGGACCATCGTATCTCGTGAGCGGCGGCGCTGGTGCTCCGCTCGAAAGTTGTCCCGGCAGCGCGGGTTCCAATTGCGGTTCCTTCAATCATTACCTCGTCTTCGAGGTGGATCGGGACACCGTCAAAGTCCAGGTCGTTCAAGTCTCGTCCACGACCGGAAAGAAAGCTCGTCGGTAGAGCCATGAGCGAGAGAGCGGACTGTTGATTGTCTTTCGGCGCACCGGCTTTTTTCGGGCCCTCGTGCCGTTTGGTTCAAGCGTAGACTTCGACAAGGCCAACTCGTGTCGTACCCGTTCTTCCTCGAACGATGGCAGTAAAACTATTCGGGGCGAGCTCGAGCATGAGCGCCGCTTCACTGTCGCCAGCGGGCGTTCGGGCTTGTTGGGGCGGTCCGAATCGGCTTCGTTGCCGCAGGCCAGGATGATCGTCCAATGAGGGGTCTTGAAATGGGCCGCGCCATGCCCCCCGTTTCTCCGCGGATTCCACAAAGAAATCTTAGGGTGGCCGGAATTTAATAACAACGACGAAGGCGGAGTCCGGGCTTTTCCCCCTCTTGCTCATGATCTTGATCCTGCTCCTGATCCTGATCTTTTTTTGTCCTGTCGTCGTCAGGAAAGATCAGGAGCAGGATCAGGATCATGAGCTCGCCACGGCGAGTCCGTCCACTCGCGGATAGGACGGAGAAAGTGCTCGGGGGGGGACTTGAACCCCCATGCCTTGCGGCATACGCCCCTCAAACGTACGTGTCTGCCATTTCACCACCCGAGCGTGTGGGAAGCGAGGATAGAGGATGGTAAATAGAAGATGGCGGGTCGCAAGTGCGGGTTTGTCTCGCTGCTTCGTAATCATGCTCGTGCTCGTAATCGATGAGGGGAACCGGATCAGATCGAGCGCGAGCACGAGCACGAGCACGATTACGAGGAAAGGAACACGGTAGTTGATTGGCGAACGATGCCTCCCCAGATTGCGCAATGTCCGCTGACGGCGCCTGGATCAAACTCGATCTCCACATCCACACCCTCGATGATCCCAAGGACGCGCTCGATTATTCGGCGCACGAACTTCTGGAGCGGGCCCGCGCGCTTGGGTTTCGCGTCCTGGCCATCACCCTGCATGACGCCGTTTTCGATCGCGCGGAAGTCTTTGCGGATGCAGCGAGCATGGGGATTCTGCTTATTCCCGCGGCGGAAGTGCGCCTGGAAGGTGCGGACGTCATCCTGCTGAATGTCACTGCGGAAGAGATCGCGCCGCTTCGCACCCTGGATGATCTGGCGGCGTTGCGAGCGCTTCGCGGCTCATCGCTGTTCACGATTGCACCGCATCCATTCTATGTTTTTGGCGGTTCGATGGGGAGGAAGCTGGTGGAGAAAATCGATTGTTTCGATGCGATTGAGCTTTGCCATTTCTGGAGCCGCCTGTTCAATCCAAACCGGCGTGCCGTGCAGGTGGCGAAGCGATACGGCAAACCGCTCATCGCGACCTCCGACGCTCATCGCCTCCACGCTTTCGGGTCGAATTACACGAGCATTCCGCGGCCCGCGGAACTCACTGTCGAGAATGTGCTGGCCGCTCTCCGGCTGGGGCCGCTCCGCTTGACGAGCCCGCCTGCCAGTTTCGTCGATCTGGTGAGCACGATTTACTTCGTCTTTGTGGCGCACCCCTGGCGGCGGAAGCAGAGAGAATCGACGCTGGAGAGTAGAGGATAGAGTTGAGTTGGAGCGGCAAACCTGATCAAAAGATGACCTGACATGAAAAAATTCGCCTTACTCTTTCTTTTGTCCGCAATCGCATTTGGCGGCTGCGACATGTTCAAATCCAAAAAGGACAAGAAACCCGCGGTAAAGAAGCGCGCCGAGGCGGACCTGCGCCAGGAAAACACGGACGTGGATTTCCAGGCGTTCGTTGGCCGGCTCAAAAAAGCGATCGTCGCGCACGACGTTAATGCCCTTGCGTCGATGATGACGGAAGATTTCGGTTACGTGGTGGGTGCAACCCCGGCAGAAGACCGCAAGGGCGACGGCGTCTTCAAGTATTGGGATGAGAACAATCTCTGGCCGGAACTGGAGGCCATCGTCACGACGGAGAAGTTTGTGAAGAAGGATCCCGGTGGTTTCTGGGTCGCTCCGCCGCAATGGGCGGATCCCTCCGTAACCTATGAAGGATACCGCATGGGCATTCAGCGGGTGAAGGGGAGCTGGAAGTTCGTCTATTTTGTGAATGGATGAAAAAAGTGACATGTGACGAGATGTGAATCAGAGGAAGCGTTGATCTAGAATCTCGTCACTTGTCACACGTCACTGGTCACTTCCTTGGTTTGCCTCATCGGCCGCCCTTTGTCTTTGTCCGCGAGATTGTCAGCTGCGATCCTGGTCGTTCCGTTGCGGCCAGGACTTCTTTCTCCGCGGACGATCCGATGTTCGCGGGTCATTTTCCCGGCAATCCAATTGTTCCGGGCGTGATTATTACGGAAGCGCTCGCCCAGGCAGCGGGAATCGCTGCGGCGTCCCGGTTTCCGGAAACGAAGCGGCCAATATTTCTTCTTTCCGCAATCAGAACGATGAAATTTCTGCAGGCGGTCCGACCGGGCGAAGAGATCGAGCTGCGAGCGGAAATGGTCGGCGCGACCGAGGTATTGTTGCAATTCAAAGTGGAAGCGCGAGTGAACGAAGCCGTGGTCGCCGAAGGCCAACTCGTACTTAGTGTGGCGGACGACGCTGGGCAGGGCGAATAACGTGAAGCGTTCTACCCGTCCGATTGCGCTTTCATTCGGCGCACTCCTTCTTCTTTCCGGTTGCGGTTATTTCGTGCGGCCACCGCCTTTGCCACGCCATGCCGCCATCGAGTCAGCGTTGATTCCTACCGCGGACGCGAAATTCACGGCTCTGGTTCAAAACGCCGACATCGTTTATTTTCCGAGCGAGTCGGTGGGTTCTTCCGGGCGATTCGAGTCGGCCTGGAAATTGGTCGAAGCTTTGCGGCGAGATGGTGGGTTGTTTGCCATTGGCTGGGATGCCATCGGAAGAGACGAGCAACCGTTTCTAGATCGCTGGGCGAAACAGAAAGTCGCGACTGGCGACATCGTTCCAAAGCTGCATCTTCATGGCTCTGCCGATGAGGTCGAGATTTGCCGGAGATTTCTGCGGGAAGCCGCGCCTCTCGGCGTTCACGTCCTGGCGCTGCGTCAGTCGAGCGAGGAAATAGCCGCCACGGCCGACCCGGCTGATGACTCCGTCGCGCGCGCAGAGCAATTCGCAGCCGCGACAATTGCCCGATATTTCCAGGCGAACCGGGGCGAAAAGATTCTGGTGTTTTTTCGTCGCGCTCATCTCGGCCGCGATCATGGCGTGCCGTATCTCGTCGCGCAAAAGGTCAGGGCCCGGCAGTTGGTGCTCGATTCGAGACCGTCGCCGGCCTCGGGCGCCAGACTACTGGCCGGGGGCCTTCTGCGGCGCGGGCTGCAGGGCGGGGGGCGCCTCGAGATCGTAAATAGCGCCCCATTCGCCGGCGGCGACCTGCCGTGATTCGCGTTCCCAGGGATGCGTGCTGGCAGGGTAGTTCGCCTTTTCCATCCTACCCCAAAACAAATAGCGGGTGTGGAGATAGCGGGCGTTGTCCTTCCAGTTGGGCGCGCCGTTCAGGAGCGCCTGCAGCTTGTCGTTTTCGATCGAGGTATTGAATCCCTGGGTCCAGAGATGGCCCGCGTATCCCAGGACCATTTTTCGTCCCTGAAGCAGAACGGGATGGTTATATGTGGCGTAGCCGGCGAAGCGAGCATCCACGGGGAGTTGCTTCAGCTCCTTTCCGACTGCGTCCAACTCTGTTCGTTCCGCCACCCCGAATCCCGGCTGGCCTGCCTTCAAACCTCCAAAGAGCGAGACAAAGCCCGAAAAGAAAAGCAGCATGCATGCAATCGCCCGGAGCGGGAACGGCCATTGCGAAATCAATCCCTTCCAGAGAAACGGAAGGATGATAAAATAGGCCCAGACCATGATCTTGATGTTGTCCCATTCCCACGGCGCCGTCTTAACCAGGTAGGTAAGCAAAAAGATCGCTATGGCCGCAGTGATGAAAGGAAAGACCGCCGGCAGGGCGGAATCAGGCGCCTTGGAAAATCTTTTCCAGGCATCCCAGAGAGCTATCGGAATGACCAGCACAGAAAGAACAATAACCAGGTAAAGCCAGGTTTTTGAGTTCGTCTTCTGCCATTGCCCAAGAGCAAGTTTGAGAAGGCCCGCCAGAAAGACGATCGCTCCGGCCGGAACAAGAAAGGCCGCCCCGGCCGGCATCTTGAAGTCAGGAGCGCGAAAGATTTTCCAGGCGGTCACGGCCGTGATGCCAACAAAGAAAAGGACGAGCGGAACCCAGGCGCCAAAGTTGACCAGCCAGAACTTTAAGAAGGGCATGGCAAATTCGCCGTTTTGTTGGACCCAGCCCGGTTTCCACTCCAGGACCGAGCCCGCATGAAAATTATCGCTGATTACCCAGACGAAAAACACCGCGGGAAGGAACGCGGCCCCGACAAAGAGAAGGAGCTGTTTGCACGTATTCGCGTTCCCGAAAAAAAAGATGAAAACAAGGACAATGCTCAGCGACATAAAAGTATGGACGTGGAAAAGCGGCATCGTCGCGTAAAGCGATAGCTCCACCCAGAAAGGCGGAGGTGGCTTTTTCATGCCGTTCTCAGGCCGGTCCGAAGCGGGAAGGGACCCGGCGGCCAGCGCTTCCTGTTGATCCGGGAAAAATCTGGCGCGCCATTGAAAGAGCAGCAGAATCGCGGCTGGAATGGCGTAAAGCAGACCTCGCTGAGTAACGAACATCGACAAAGGAATGCTTTTCCAGGCAATCGTGTTCACGCCCTGGTAGTCCTGGAAGACGCGCGTGTTGAAAAAGACGTAGCTTGCGACTCCGCCATTAAAGAGAAACGCGGCGATGCCGAAGCTCCCAGCCCAGCGATACAGCGCGTAACAGGTCGCGGCCGAGGCGAGCAAACCTGTCCAAACAAGTCCGCGCGGCACGTCTACTCCCAGGCAGGTGAGCAACCCGTTAAACAGATCGATTCCCGCCGGGTATCTCAGCTTGCTAAAGGCGTGGATGGGGTTGTCCGGCCAAAGAGAGACTCCGCTGGCGAACTGTTTGATGTAAGTGATGTGGAGCGAAAGATCGCCGAGGTTATTGGGGGATTGGACTCTCCATTCATTGCCATCGAGGAAAAGGAGCCAGCAGAAGGATCGGCCGGCAAAGATCGCGAAAACCCCGGCCATCAACCACAACCAGATGTGACGGTACCTTTGGCTTGGTGGGGTTATGGCAACTGGCTCTTTCTTGCGCCGTTTGAGGGCTCGCCGGCTGAGTTGGGTCTCGGAAGGTTCGCCTGGCTGTTCCAGCGGCTGCAAGCGGGAAGGGTCTTGGTCGGTGAACCACCAGGCAAGGATGGCGGCGGCGAGACCGACGAGCAGAGACAAAGTCGCGAGAGACCTGCTTAAGCCTCCCTCTGCCATCCCGAGGAGAACGCCGGCAACAACCGAGATATTAGCAAAGGTGAGTAACGCCGATAACCACTTCATGCCGTGTCTCCCTTCCTAGGGCGCCGGTTTGCCGACGAATTCCGGAACGCGCCCGGGGAAAAGTTTCTGAAAGGTTTTGACGTTCAAATAAAGCTTCGAGGGATCCTGATATTGGCGAATTGTCATCGGCTCCGTGAAATAGGTTTCATGCAGCTTCGCTTCGACCGTGGCGATCTTGTCTTCCTGCACGAGAAGGAAATCGCCATCGAGCTTATCGGGCATATTGCCACCCTCGTAATAGCCGACTCGCGTGAAGTCGCCCAGCATCCAGGGGAGGGGATAAGTGCTGCCTCGGATCAGGTGTCCAACCATTTGGTACTTGGTAGGATCGGCTTTGGCGAGACGCAGGAGCGGCCGGGTCAACTTCCAAATGTCCTTGTAACTCTGAACATACACGTAGGGCTCTGTATCCGTGGTAAAGTGGAAGTAATTGAGCCGGATGCATAGCCCCAGAGAAATAGTGAGAGCGATGCCGATTCCGATGGAGGCAGCCCGGATAAATCGGGCCGGCACCAGAAGAATCGCCCCGGCGAAGAGAAAAAGAAAAGGCCAGGCGAAACTAATAATACACCACGGCGTCTTATAAGAGATAATGGTGTAGGCGATGAGCGCTCCGACTGCATAGATAGCCAGATAGCGCAGTGCCAGGTGCTTATAAAATTGACAAGCCGCACAAAGCACCAGCCCGATCAGCGCCGGTAGCTCATAGCGAGCCAGAAGCGCGAACCAGTAATAGTTGATCCACGACTTCGGCCAAAACAAACTGTAAGCGTCCTTTTCGTGCCCATTGCCCTTGTTGCCCGTCTGAAACCAGGCCTGGAAGGTCTTGAAGAGACCGGTTACTCCGCTCCAATTCATAAAGGCGCCGGAATAAAAGAAAACGATGAGAGCAGCGCCGGTGCCGGCCACGACCGCGAGGTCGACAAAAGTCCAGGTCTGCCGGACACGCGACGCATCGTGGAGTCGCGTGATCTTATGCGAGATCCAGGTGACGAAGGCCGCGATGACCGCGCAGCCGACATGAATAATATAGGTCTCCTTGGTCAGGATCATGCCGGTGAGGCCCATCCCGGTGCACCAGAGGTAACCGACGCTCCCGCGCCTCCATAGTCCCAGGACGCCGAGCATGAAGAGCATCGAGAAGACAAGCAGCCAGACTTCGTGGATCGAGTAACGCCCGTAGAAAACGAAGCCCGGGGAGACCGCCATGGCGAGGGCCGCGATCCGGCTCACATTGCGTCCCACGAACGGCTCGAACTTCAAGGTCAAATGAACCGCAAAGATGCTGGCAAGCACCACCGGCAAACGAATGGCCCAGAGGTTCCGGCCCAAAAGGGTTTGGGCGAGGAAAAGAATGTAGAAATGAAGCGGGCCGTGATAATTCGTCGGATCGTAACGGTAGAAGCCGCTTTTCACCATCTGGTCCACAAACCAGCCGTTGATTCCCTCATCGAAATGGGGTGGTTTGATCCCGAGAAGGAGGAGCCGGAGAAAGGCACCGAGGGCGACGATCGCCCAGGGTGTCCAATCGATTGTGTCGGCTCGATTTAGAAGACCGTCGAGCCGGCTGCCGAGGGTGGGAGAAACCGCTGGCGCGGCCTCCGCTCCGCTGCTAGTAACCGCAGCGATGCGCATTCTCGTTACCGGTGGCTGTGGATTCATCGGGAGCAACTTTATTCGTTATATTTTGGAACATTACAAGCCGGCTTCGGTGAGCAATGTCGATGTGCTCACTTACGCCGGAAATCTGGCGAACCTGGACGGAGTCGCCGAGGAACATGGCGAACGCTACGAATTTTTCAAAGCCGATATCGCGAATTTCGACCAGATGGACGCGATCATGACCGAGCACCCTTTTTATGCGGTGATCAACTTCGCGGCCGAGTCGCACGTCGATCGCAGTATCAACGATCCGCAGAACTTCATTCACACGAACGTCGTCGGCACCAGTATCTTGCTCGACGCCGCCCGGCGGCACGGCGTCCAGCGGTTCATCCAGGTTTCGACCGACGAGGTCTACGGCTCGCTCGGTGCAACCGGAAAATTCACCGAGCAGTCGCCCCTGGAACCGAGCTCGCCGTATTCCGCCAGCAAGGCCGGGGCCGATTTGATCGCGCTCGCCTGTCACAAGACGTTCGGCCAGGAAGTAATCGTGACCCGTTGCTCGAACAACTACGGACCCTACCAATTTCCCGAGAAATTGATCCCGCTGATGATCATCAACGCGATGCGCGACGACAAACTGCCGGTTTACGGAGACGGGATGAACGTGCGCGATTGGATCCATGTGGAGGACCATTGCGCCGCAATCGTGGCCGCGCTCTTCGAAGGGAAGCCGGGCAACGTCTACAATTTCGGAGGGGACAGCGAGATGCCGAACCTGGAGACGGTGAAGCTGATCCTGCGCAAGCTCGGCAAACCGGAAAGCCTGATCACTTTCGTCACCGACCGGCTGGGGCACGACCGGCGGTACGCGATCGATTCATCGTTTGCGAACCGCGAGCTGAATTGGAAGCCGCTCCACAATTTCAAGGAAGGCTTGGAATCGACCGTCGATTGGTATGCGGCCAATCGCGCCTGGTGGGAGCCGCTCCTGGAGCGGACCGGCCGGCATTAGGGTTCAACGCCGCTGGCCGAATTGTCAGCGTCCGGAACGGAGGCGTTCTTTCGTATCGTATAGATAAATCTCGACAGCTTCCGTCTGTTCCATTATGAATCCGGCCCTCCACTTGAATTTGAGTTCCTGGACTTCGCCAACAACGCGTCCAGGCTCGGGGAAAAGCCGGAGCATCAAATTACGCCGCCGGCCACTCCATGAAACGTCTCCTCGGATTTCCGGTTGTCCTTCTGCTAATGCTGACAGCGACAGCGCAGGGACAATCCGCGCTGGACGGTTTCGATCCGAATGCGAATGGCGCGGTTTTCGACCTGGTCGTCCAACCGGACGGGAAAATTCTTATTGGCGGCGCATTTACAACGCTCTCGCCTAATGGCGGACCGCCGGTTACGCGCAATCACATTGCCAGATTAAACCCCGACGGCACCGTCGACGCCCTCTTCAATCCGAACCCGACTGGGAATGTTTCTTCAATCGCGGTGCAAGCGGACGGCAAGATTCTGGTTGGCGGCTCTTTCACGAGCATCGGTGGACAGGCGCGCAACAACATCGCTCGGCTGGACGCCACCACTGGATCGGCTGATTCATTCGACCCGAATGCGAACGGCGGTATCGGATCGATCGCTGTCCAAGCGGGCGGCAAGATTTTGGCGGGTGGCAGTTTCACGAGCATTGGTGGGCAGGTGCGTAACCGCATTGCCCGTCTCGACCCTACGACTGGCCTGGCGGATTCATTCGATCCGAACGCGGACCAGGGTGTCTCAGCAATTGTGGTGCAGACGGACGGCAAAATTTTAGCGGTTGGCTCTTTTACAGCCATCGGCGGACAGACTCGCAACAAGATCGCTCGCCTCGATCAAATCACGGGCTTGGCGGATTCGTTCGACCCGAATTGTTCGCTTGGTTATATCGATGCAATTGCGCTGCAGGCGGATGGCAAGGTTCTGGTGGGCGGCTATTTCCCGGACTTCGGCACACCAAATATCGGAGGTCAGGCGCGCAATAACATGGCCCGGCTCGATGGCGTGACCGGTTTGGCTGATTCGTTCAACCCAAACCCGAACGGCCCTGTTCAAACAATCTCGGTCCAGGCGGACGGCAAGATTTTGGTCGGCGGTTATCTCCAGTTCGTCGGGGGACAACCCCGCGCCCACATCGCCCGTCTCGATCCCACCACCGGCATGGCGGATTCATTCAATCCGACGTTAAACGACGACATTGTTCAATCGATCGCAGTGCAGGCGGACGGCAAGATTTTAGCCGGCGGTCATTTCACCACCGCTGCGCCAAACGGAGGACCTCCGGTGCCTCGCAACCACATCGCTCGCCTCGAAACCGACGGCAGGCTCGATCAGACGCTCAACCTCAACATCGTCGCCAACACGTTTGAGGCTATCTTGGCCACTGCCGTTCAGCCGGACGGCAAGACTCTTATTGGAGGCCAATTTAGCACGGTTCTAGGTGTGCCGCGCAACAACCTGGCACGTTTAAATAACGACGGTACGCTCGACGCCACATTCAATCCAAACGCGAACAACATTGTCAGTTCAATCCTGGTTCAAACGGATGGTAAGATCCTGGTAGGCGGCTATTTTCACGGGGCGAACAGCATTGGCGGGCAAACGCGCAATTACATTGCCCGGCTCGATGCTACAAGCGGGTTGGCGGACTCATTCGACCCGAACTCGACCGATTTGGCCAGTTATGTTCTCTCAATTGTAGTCCAGCCGGACGGCAAGATTCTAGTCGGCGGTGGCTTCTTTAACATCGGCGGCCAGGCGCGTAAAGGTATCGCCCGGCTTGATCCCACGACAGGTTTAGCTGATTCATTCGACGCCAAGGCAACCGGTATTGTTCATTGCATGGCATTACAGACTGACGGGAAGATTCTCGTCGGCGGAGAGTTTCATGGTGCAAACAGCATTGGCGGACAAACACGCAATTACATTGCCCGGCTTGATCCTACGACGGCCTTGGCTGACTCGTTCAACCCGAACGCAAGCAATAATGTGAATGCAATCGTGGTTCAACAGGATGGCATGATCGTGGTGGGCGGATATTTCGCCGCGTTTAGTGGGATGAACAGTATTGGGGGACAGCCGCGCAATTATATAGCCCGCGTCGATGCGACGACCGGCTTGGCTGATTCGTTCAACCCGGATGCGAGCGGCAGCGTCATTTCAATCGCACCACAAGCGGATGGCAAGATCGTGGTGGGCGGCGCATTCACGACCATCGGTGGACAGCAACGCGGCCGGGTCGCGCGCCTCTCGTCCGCTGGCTTGGCCGATTCGTTCAATCCCAATGTGGAACTTAGTGACTCATACGTGAAAGATGTGTATTCAATTGCCGCGCAGGCAGATGGCAAAATTTTGGCGGGCGGCCAATTCGAGAGAATTGGTGGACAAGCGCGTTACCATTTCGCTCGCCTGAGCAACGACATCGCTGCGCAGCAGAATCTGAGTGTCACGCAAACCACCATCACTTGGACGCGTGATGGCTCTAGCTCGCAACTCACACACACTGTTTTTGAATACTCATCTAACAATGTGAGCTTCACCTCACTAGGCAATGGCGCAGCGATCGGGAGCAATTGGACCCTGACAGGTTTAAGCCTCCCTACGAATCAGAACTTCTACATCCGCGCGCGCGGTTACTATCGCAGCGGCTACTTCAACGGCTCTGAGAGTATCACTGAAGCAGTGCGGACTTTCTTTTTGGTCCCTCCCGTCATCACGAGTGCAGATAACGCTACCTTCACGGTTGGCGCCGCCGGGACCTTCACCGTCACGGCGACGGGCAGCCCAACCGGCTCCAGCATGTTGATCGCCGAGACCGGCGCGTTGCCCGGTGGCGTGACATTCGTTAACAACAATAACGGTACGGCGACCCTCGCGGGCACACCTAACCCGGGCACCGCTGGCATTTACCCGATCACGATCACCGCCAACAACGGAGTCTCTCCGAACGCCAGCCAAAACTTCACCCTCACCGTCAATCAGCCGCCGGCCATCACGAGCGCGAATAACATCACCTTCACCGTTAGCGTCCCAGGCACTTTCACCGTTACGACGACCGGCTTCCCCGCCGGCGCTGGCATGGCGATCACCGAGTCGGGGCCGCTCCCCGCCGGTGTGACATTTACGAACAACAATAACGGCACGGCGACGCTCGCCGGCACAGCTGCCGGCGGAGGGGCTGGCACGTACCCACTCACCCTCACCGCGAATAATGGCGTGGCGCCGAATGCTACCCAATCGTTTACGCTCACGGTTACCGCGCCCTCACCCACACCAGGATTCACGCCTGGCACGTTGGGAAACATTTCGACCCGCCTGCGTGTGCTCAGCGGTGATAATGCCCTGATTGGTGGGATGATCGTCACGGGGGCAGCTCCCAAGAAAGTGATTATTCGCGCAATCGGACCGTCGCTCACTGGCTTTGGTGTTCCCGGCGCCCTCGAGAACCCGACGCTCGAGCTTTTCCAAGGCAGCACGCCGCTCTTCAGTAATGACGATTGGAACAACTCGACGCAGCAAGCGGAGATCGCGAACACTGGACTGGCGCCGAGCAACAATCTCGAGTCGGCGATCATCTGGACGCTGACGCCGGGCCAGAACTACACAGCGGTGGTGCGGGGGATCAACAACACGATCGGCGTTGGAGTGGTAGAGGCCTTCGACCTTGATCAAGTCGCGGCTTCGAAGCTGGGAAACATCAGCACGCGCGGATTCGTGGACGTGGACGATAACGTGATGATCGCGGGATTGATCGTGAGTCCGAGTAATGGAACGAGCACCCGAGTGCTGGTGCGCGCGCTGGGGCCGACGCTGGGCGATTTTGGGGTGCCGAATGCGCTGGTGAACCCGACGCTCGATCTGGTGAATTCGAGCGGGACAATCATTCGATCGAACGACAACTGGAAGGACGACCCTCAACAGCGCGCGCTAATCGAGGCAGCCGGGTTAGCGCCGAATCATGACGAGGAAGCGGCGCTGGTGGAAACTGTCGCCCCGGGAGCCTACACCGCGATCGTGCGCGGAAATAACCGCGGCACCGGTGTCGGGCTGGTGGAAGTTTACAACATTCAGTAGCTTCCGAGACGCTGAATCGGACCGTGCGAGATGCGGTGGCAGCGGTATCCGATCATTGAAGCCGCCGCACCGCATTCAATTTCGTCTAGCGCTGGAGGGAGCGGCATCCGGATTAGGGCATTTCTTTCGCATCGTGTAGATAAATCTCGACCAGCGGTGGGAGGGTCTGATAGGTGTTTGCCTGCCTGCGGGCACTCATGAAATGCCTCCTCGGGCTCCTCGCGGGCCCCTTACTACTCCTGAACGTAGCAGCGACGGCGCCTGGACAATCCGCCCTCGATGGCTTCGATCCAAATGCCAATGGCGGGGTTCGCGTCATTGTCGTTCAGCCGGACGGCAAGACTCTTATTGGAGGCTATTTTACAACCCTCGCGCCCAATGGGGGGACGACGGTTGCGCGCAGCTACATCGCCCGGTTGAACCCGGACGGCACTCTTGACGCGGCTTTTAACCCGAGCGCGGATGGCCCTGTCCTTTCCATCGCAGTCCAGGCGGACGGCAAGGTTGTCGCCGGCGGCGACTTTACAAATATTGGCGGACAGTCGCGCCACCATCTCGCCCGGGTCGATGGAACGACGGGATTAGCGGATTCGTTCGACCCAGGCCCAAACGGTGCCGTGCGAGCAGTCGCGGTGCAGGCCGACGGGAAGATTCTGGCGGGCGGCTCTTTCAGCAATGTCGGGGGAGTTGAGCGCCCTTGCATCGCCAGGTTTGATGGGACGACCGGACTGCTGGATTCGTTTGACCCACGGGCGGAGAACGTCGTCTTCTCTATCGTCCTCCAGGCGGACGGCAAGATTCTGGTGGGCGGCAGTTTCATTAACATCGGCGGAGAGATGCGCCGCGGAATTGCAAGGCTCGATCCAACGACCGGACATGCCGACCCCTTTGACCCAAGCGTTAAAGCCGGAGGGTTTCCGCCTGATGATGTCTATGCCATCGCGGTGCAGGCAGATGGCAAGATTTTGATGGGTGGTTCTTTCATAAATGTCGGCGGGCACGATCGCATTAATATCGCCCGGGTCGATCCGATGACTGGCGAGCCAGATTCATTCAACCCGAGTGCGAACGAAATCGTCTATGCCATCGCGGTGCAGGCGGATGGCAAAATTCTGGCAAGTGGCAACTTTACCAGCATTGGCGGACAGCCGCGCAATTACATCGCGCGGCTAAGCCCCGTGACCGGCATACCGGATTCGTTCGATCCGAACCCGAGCGGCGGCGTGGTCCCTGCCATCGCGGTGCAGGCGGACGGCAAGATCTTAGCCGGCGGTTATTTCACCGCGCTCGCGCCAAACGGTGGAACGCCGGTGACGCGCAACCAGATCGCCCGGCTCGAAATCGACGGCAGGCTCGACCAGACGCTTAACCCCGACGTTGTCGGCGGCTCGTTTGACAGTGTGTTCGCGACCGCCGTCCAGGCGGACGGCAAGATCGTGATCGGCGGTAACTTTAGGAGCGTTTCGGGGGTGGCGCGCAATTTCATAGCGCGATTGAACACGGACGGCACGCTCGACCCGGGCTTCAATCCAAACGCGAGTGATCGCGTCATTTCAATCGCGGTACAGGAGGACGGCAAGGTTTTGGTGGGAGGCTGGTTCATGAGTATCGGAGGACAGATGCGCAGCCGCATCGCCCGGCTGGATGCCACGACCGGTTTGCCGGATTCGTTCGACCCGAACGCAAACTATCATGTCAATGCGATCGCGACTCAAGCCGATGGCAAGATCCTGGTGGGTGGGGAATTTTTCGGCGCTAATAGTATCGGAGGACAAACGCGCAATGGAATCGCTCGTCTCGATCCCGCGACGGGTTTGGCCGATTCGTTCGATCCAAATGCGAAGGATCGTGTCAACTCCATTGCCGTGCAGGCTGATGGGAAGATCCTGGTGTCGGGCTATTTCCTCGGATCGAACGCCATTGGGGGACAGATTCGCAACAGCATTGCCAGACTCGATCCAGCGACAGGCTTGGCCGATTCATTCGACCCAAATGCCGGCAACTTTGTCGACGCGGTTGCGGTCCAGGGCGACGGCAAGGTGTTAGCCGGCGGTTCCTTTACGTTTATTGGGGGGCAGGCTCGCAACCGCATCGCTCGGCTCGATGCCACCACCGGCTTGCCTGACTCATGGAACCCGAACGCGGGAAATGTTCTTTTTACGATTGTGGTGCAGTCCGACGGTAGGATTTTGGTGGGAGGCAATTATTTCAACATCATTGGGGGACAGCAGCGCACCTATATTGCCCGGCTTGATGCCACGACCGGTTTGGCAGATCCATTCAACCCCATCCCGAATGGTCCTGTTTATTCCATCGGTGTTCAGCCAGACGGCAAGGTTCTGGCCGGTGGCGCTTTCGGCAGCATCGGCGGACAGATGCGCAACCGCTTTGCTCGTTTGAGTAGCGACACTGCGGTTCTCCAAGATCTCGTGGTGACGCCAACAGCCATCACCTGGATGCGCAGTGGCTCCGGCCCACAATTCACACGCGTTTTTTTTGAGCTCTCGACTGACAACGTGAACTACACGCCCCTGGGAGGCGGGACGCCGTCGGCCAGCAATTGGACTCGGACAGGTTTGAACTTGCCCACCGGCCAGAACATTTACATCCGCGCACGCGGTTATTATCGCACCGGCTACCACAACGCATCGGAAAGCACCACGGAATATGTGCGCAATGCTTTTCTTACTGTGCCTGGGACTTTGGGAAACATTTCGACCCGGCTCAGGGTATCGGATGGAGACAGCGCGCTGATCGGCGGAATGATCGCCACGGGGACGGCTAACAAGAAAGTAATTATCCGCGCGATCGGACCCTCGCTCACGGGCTTTGGTGTTCCCGGCGCCCTGGAAAACCCGACACTCGATCTTTTCCAAGGCAGCACGCTTTTGAGCAGCAACGATGATTGGCGACAGTCGCTCCAACAGACTGAGATCCAGAACAGCGGCCTCGCGCCGGGGACGGATGCCGAGTCGGCAATCATCGCGACGCTGACGCCGAATCAGAATTACACGGC
>JBAPMH010000349.1:0-4194 GCA_049278515.1 Chthoniobacterales bacterium | reverse complement strand
ATCCCGGTCTGATCGCGGAGGGCCTGAAGTTTCGTGTCTGCGGGACAAAGGTCCGCGCTTTTTTCGATCATGAAAACCCCGATGCTCTCGAGCTGGGCGCGGGCGCGGCGGTCGTCGAGGCGAACATTAAATCCAGGAATGCTTTCGAGCTTGTCGAGCGTTTCCCCGGCGTCGCCCGGGTCGCGCGCCAAAAGCAACGGCACCCAGTTTTCATCACACGCGAGAAGGGCCGCGAGGACCGGAGTCGTCTTGTCGCCCACGCCGCCCGTTGAGTATTTGGCGACTTTCGGGGGTGAATCGGCGGGATACTCCAGGACGCTCCCGCTTTCCACCAGCGCGGTGGCCAGATGCCGGGTTTCCGTGGAGGTCATCCCCTTGAAAGAGACCGCCATCGCCCAGGCGCTCATTTGATAGTCTGGGATCGGGCCGGTGGTGAACCCAGAGACGAGATTGGCAATTTCCTCTCCCGTCAGTTCGTGGCCCTGGCGTTTTCGTTCGATGAGATTGGGGACGTGCATGTTGGCGCCCCTAGCAATAGCTATTTCGATGCCCGCGAACCCGCCGCTTTGTAACGCCCCCGGGCGCCTCCCCGGGGCCTGAAGAAGCACGCTCCCGGCCGGCCGGGATGCGGTTTTCCCGCGAAGTGAGGATTGCGCATCGAGCCAAAAGAGAAAATGATAGAAACAGCTTTTCCTGGCCGTGCAAAAATCCGACAAAATATTCGTCGCCGGCCACCGGGGCCTGGTGGGGAGCGCCCTCGTCCGGAGACTTCAACACGACGGGTTTCAGGGGCTTGTCACGCGCGATCGTGCGGAACTCGATCTGCGAAACGCCGCGGACGTCGCTCGATTTTTCGCCGGGGAAAAGCCGGCATTTGTCATTCTGGCCGCGGCAAAAGTGGGGGGCATCAAGGCCAACAACGATTTGCCCGTGGAATTTCTCCTCGAGAATCTCGAGATGCAGAACAATGTCATTCGGGCCGCCTACGAGACTGGGGCACAAAAACTCCTCTTTTTGGGCAGCTCCTGCATCTATCCCAGGCTGGCGCCGCAGCCGATTCCCGAAAGCGCGCTGCTCTCCGGGCCGCTCGAACCGACGAACGAGGCCTACGCCATCGCTAAGATTGCCGGGATCAAACTTTGCCAGGCCTACGCCCGGGAGCATGGCGCCAATTTCATTTCCCTCATGCCGACAAATCTTTACGGGCCCAACGACAACTTCGATCTCCTTTCCTCCCACGTTTTGCCCGCGCTTCTGCGGAAGGCTCATATCGCCAAAGAGGAAAAGGCGCGCGAGCTCATCATTTGGGGCTCAGGCCAGCCGCGCCGGGAGTTTCTTCACGTCGATGATCTCGCGGCCGCCTGCGTTTTTCTTCTCGAGAACTATGACAGCCCCGAGATTATCAACGTCGGCTGCGGGGAAGACATCTCGATTCGCGAGCTGGCCGAGTTGATCTGCCAAGTCGTCGACTTCAAAGGCGAGCTGGCTTGGGACACGACGAAACCCGATGGGACGCCGCGAAAGCTGCTCGATGTTTCAAAGATTCACGCGCTGGGGTGGCGTCACCGGATCGGTCTGCGGGACGGCATAAAACGGACTTACGAATGGTTTCTGGAAAACAAGTTGTGAAAACACCGCGCGTGGGCGTGGTCGGCGTCGGCCACATCGGGAAAAATCATGCCCGGCTTTATGCGGAGCTGGCGGGAGCGCAGTTCACAGCGGTTTACGATACGGATCGCGCTGTGGCTGAGCAGCGCGCGGCGGAGTTCGGAGCCAAAGTGGCGGCGTCGTTGGAAGAATTTGCAGAGCTGGTGGACGCGGCCTCGATCGCCACCCCGACTAATACGCATTTCGAGATCGGCAGCGAGCTTCTGCGGCGGGGGAAACACTTGCTCGTCGAAAAGCCGATCGCCGACAACACCGCCCACGCCAGCGAGCTGGCGGCGCTGGCCGTCGCGCGGGGCCTTGTCCTCCAGGTCGGCCACGTTGAGCGGTTCAACCCGGTCCTGAGCGCGCTCGAGAAACGCCTGACCAGTCCGCGTTTCATCGAGGCCCACCGGCTCTCGCCCTACCCGAACCGCAGCACCGATATTGGCGTCGTTCTCGATCTGATGATTCACGATCTCGAAATCATTTTGCATCTGGTCCGCTCGCCCGTTGCCAGCGTTGATGCCGTCGGGGTACCGGTCCTGAGCCGCGGGGAAGACATTGCCAACGCGCGGATCCGTTTCGAGGACGGCTGTGTCGCCAACATCACGTCGAGCCGGATTAGTCCCGAACAGATGCGCAAGATCCGGGTGTTCCAGGAGGACGTTTATCTTTCCCTCGATTACCAGGCCCAGAGCGGCGAAATGTACCGGCGAACGGCAAAGGGTCTCGAGCGCGAAGAAGTCGAGATCGAGCGGGAAGAACCGCTGAAGCGCGAGCTCGCCGCCTTCATCGAATGCGCCGCCACCGGCCGCGCTCCGAAGGTCTCCGGGTTCCAGGCTGCTGCCGCCCTCGAGCTCGCCGTCGAAATCACGAAGCGGGTCAATTCCGGTGCCCGTGGCTAGGCGGCTTTATTTCGTCGCGGGAGAAGCCAGCGGCGATGAGCACGGCGCCGCCTTGATGCGGGCGCTGCTCCGCCTCGCGCCAGACTGTCAATTTCATGGGCGCGGCGGGCCTCGCATGAAGGCGATCGCCGGGGACGGATTCAACAACTGGATCGACGCCGCGGCGGTAGTCGGGCTCTGGGAAGTCGTGCGGCGTTATCCGTATTTCCGGAAGCAATTCGACGATGCCCTGGGCGAGATCGCGGAGGCGCAGCCGGATACGGTCGTGTTGATCGATTATCCCGGATTCAATCTGAGACTCGCCCGGACCCTGCGAGCCCGGGCACCCGGAACGAAAATTATTTACTACATCAGTCCCCAGGTCTGGGCCTGGAACCGTGGCCGGATCACGAAAATGGCGCGCTACCTCGACCTGATGCTTTGCATCTTTCCGTTCGAAGCCGAGCTCTACAACGCCTCCGGCTTGCGGACGATTTTCGTCGGCCATCCCATGATCGAGAACCTCGCGCAATGCCGCACCGGCGAGCCCCGGGATCCAAATCTCGTCGGGCTTTTTCCCGGCAGCAGATCGCGCGAAGTGAAGAAAATTTTCCCCGTCATCCTCGCCGCCGCCGCAGAAGTTTTCGCGCAACGGCCTTCAACCCGGTTCGAGATTGCGGCCGCATCTCCCGTCCTTGCTCAGGACATTGAAAAACGTCTCGCTGCTTCTTCGATCCGCGACCGTTTCCACGTGGTCGCCGGCGACAGCGCTGGCACGATGCAACGCGCTTCCGCCGGGATGGTCGCCTCCGGCACCGCGACCCTCGAATCGGCCTATTTCCGGATGCCGTTCATCCTCGTTTACAAGGTTTCCTGGCCGACCTACTTCGCTGCCCGCCTCGTGATGCGCACCCGATTTCTCGGCATGCCCAACGTTCTCGCCGATCGCGAGATCGTCCCCGAATTTCTCCAGCACGAAGCGCGGCCTCAGGCGATCGCTCCCGCGGTCTTGAAACTGATGGACGATCGTAGCGCGCGCGAGGCGATGATCTCCGCATTCGATGCGATCATCGCGAAGCTCGGCGAAACCGGCGCCAGCGAAAAAGCCGCGCGCGCAATCCTGAAGGAACTGGAGCCCTGACCTTCGCCGAGTTTGCTTGTCCGGTGGCAATCTTTAAACCTCTTCAACCGCGAACGTCGGTGCAACAAGAGTTGTCCTGCCCAGCAAGTGGCGCTATTCTGAATCGCGTTAAAGTTTCTACCCTCAGACGCTAAAACCCCACGAAGGAGCTTGCCGCTTATGCCCGTTCCCAACCCAAATATCGCCGTCTATACCGAAGGCCCGTTGGTCACGCCGTCGTCCCTGATCGCTTTGACCAACTGGGTCAATTCCCTGCCTGACGGCGCGCAGAAAACCATGTTGCAGAAAGACCTGCAAAGCGTGACCCAGGCTTCTGATGTAGCGACCGCCGGGTACACCACGGTCATCGTCGGCCTTTGCCACGTGAACGACGACGGCACCATCAACTACAACGATTTTCCGTACGATTCGAACACGTCCGCGGCTTTTAACGAAGCGATCCAGGCGCTCAAGAACACGCCCGGCTCTACCGTCAAAACCGTGCTCGTTTCCTTCGGTGGCGGCAACTGGCCGGGTCATCCT
>JBAPMH010000348.1:0-9980 GCA_049278515.1 Chthoniobacterales bacterium | reverse complement strand
CAACAAATGTTAGACAGATTCCACTTGGAGATTCGTTTACATAATATATTGCTATAGCACATATGGCTTCAACGAACCTGGATCGTGAACTTAAAAAGGGGAGTGCCGAGCTTTTGATTCTCTCTTTGGTGGAGGACCGGCCCCGGCATGGGTACGATATCGGGCAGCTGATCGAGCTGCGCTCGCGCGGGATGCTCCGGTTCAATATCGCCTCCCTTTATCCTTTGCTCTACCGGCTCGAAAAGCGCGGCTGGATTCGCGGCCGCTGGGTGGAGAAAGCCGGGCAACGCCGGCGGCGCTATTATCGGCTTACCCCGGCCGGCGAAAAAATTCTGAAAGCGCAGCGGGAAGGCTGGCGCGAGTTCGTGGAAGCGATCAGCCGGATCACGGGGATTCAACATGCCTGAGTTCGAGGAAGAAATCAGAAGGCGACTCCAGGGATTGAACCTCTCTCCGGCCCGAGAGATCGAGATCGTCGAGGAGTTATCGCAGCATCTCGAGGATCAATACGAGCAGTCGCTTAGCAGCGGGGCGTCCGAAGCGGAGGCCCGGCAGTCAGTGCTGGCGGAGTTGAGTGAAAATGAGGTCCTGACACCGGCGCTGAAACGTCTCGAGCGTCGTGTCCGCCAAAACCCCATCCCGATGGGGACCGAAAGGAAAACAAATATGATCGCAGATCTTCGCCAGGACGTTCGCTATGGCTTCCGGATGTTGCTAAAAAATCCGGCGTTCACCGCCATCGCGGTGCTCGCGCTTGCCCTCGGCATTGGAGCCAACAGCGCCATCTTCAGCGTGGTCAATGCGCTCCTCCTCCGGCCCTTGCCTTACAAAAACCCGGATCAGCTGGTCGTGATCTGGGAAAATGCGACCCACCTTGGGTTCCCTAAGAACACGCCGCCCCCGGCCAATTTTCTCGACTGGCAAAAACAGAACACGCTCTTCGAAGGGATGGGGGCGTTCGCCGAGCGCACTTTCAATCTTACCGGCGTGGGCGAGCCCGAGCGTCTCGAAGGCCGCCGGGTTTCCGCAAATCTCTTCGACTTGTTAGGCGTAAAGCCAATCCTCGGGCGCACGTTTGTCCCGGACGAAGACAAACCGGGGACGAAGGTCGCGCTTCTGAACGAGAGCCTGTGGAAACGGCGTTTTGGAAGCGACCCAGGCGTCATCGGCCGCGCGCTTGCGCTCAACGGGGAGAGCTACACGGTGGTCGGCGTTCTGCCAAACAGCGTCCGGCTCCCGGCATTCGGCAATTGGAGGGACCAAATTTGGGTGCCCATTGCCTTCCCGGCGGAAGAAGCGGCCCAACGCGGGAATCATTTCCTTGAAGTGATCGGGCGGATGAAACCAGGCGTGAAGTTACCGCAGGCCCGAGCCGAAATGGAAACGATCGCGGCGCGCCTGGCCCAGCAATACCCAGAGGAGAACACGCGGATCGGCGCCGTCGTCAATCCGCTGCATGAAGAGATCGTCGGCGACATGAAACCGGCGCTGTTGATTCTGCTCGGCGCGGTCGCGTTCGTTCTTCTTATTGCCTGCGCAAATGTCGCAAATCTCTTGCTCGCGCGCGCGGCGGCGCGGCACAAAGAGATCGCCTTGCGGCTGGCTCTTGGGGCCGACCGCATCCGGTTGACGAAACAGCTGCTGGTCGAAAGCGTCTTGCTCTCGTTCCTCGGCGCCGCCGTCGGTTTGGTCATGGCCTACGCCGGTCTCCAGATCCTGACCCGTTTCATTCCGCCGGATGTGGCGCACGCGGAGATGATCACGATCGATGCGAAAGTTCTCTTTTTCACCCTGGTCGTCGCGCTGGTCACCGGACTTGTTTTCGGGCTCGCTCCCGCCAGCCAGGCAGCGCATTTCAATCTGAACGACACCCTGAAAGAAGGGGGGCGTGATTCCGGAGCCGGCCCCCGGGGAAAACGATTGCGGAGCGCACTCGTCATCGCGGAGGTGGCGGTCTCGTTCATTCTCCTGATCGGGGCCGGCCTTTTGATCAACAGCTTTATGCACCTGCGGAATCTCGACCCCGGCTTTCGCGCCGATCATCTCCTCGCCCTCAACGTCGACTTGTCGGAAGTGAAGTATCCGGACACCGCGAAGCGAACGGCCTTCTTCGACGAAGTCGTGCGGCGGGTTCAGGCCTTGCCTGGAGTGCGAACTGTGGCCGTCGCCGGGAACCTGCCGTTCACCTACAACGGCGATTCGATGCCAATCGGCGTCGAGGGCATCCCCGATCCTCCGCCGGATCAGTGGCCCGATGTCATCTTTCGCACGGTCGGCCCGAATTATTTCACCACCATGGGAATTCCGCTCGTTCGCGGACGCGATTTCAACGACCAGGACACCCTCGATTCTACGCTCGGGGTCGTGATCAGCGAAAAGACCGCCAAACGTTACTGGCCTAACGAGGACCCGATTGGCAAGCGTCTCAAACCTGGATCGACCGCAGGCTCCAGCCCCTGGCGGACGGTGATCGGCGTCGTGAAGGACGTCCGGCAAAACGATTTTATCGCCGAACCGAAGATGCAGATGTATTTTAGCTTTCGGCAGGTGCGCAGCCTGGTGGCGAACGCGCTCGTCGTCCGCACGGCCGTCGATCCCCTGAGTCTCGCGACGTCGGTGCGCAACTCCGTCTGGGCCGTCGATAAGGACCAGCCGGTCTCGAACATCGACTCGATGGAACACATCGTGGCCGGCGCCGTCGCCCGTCAGCGTTTCAGCATGCTTCTCCTGGCGATCTTTGCCGGCGTCGCGCTCATCCTGGCGGCGGTGGGCATTTACGGCGTCATGAGTTATTCCGTCGCGCAGCAAACGCGCGAGATTGGCATTCGCATGGCCCTTGGCGCCCAGCGGAGCGACGTCCTCAGGATGACTGTGAAACAGGGGCTCAAGCTCGTGGCGTTCGGCCTGGTCCTCGGACTCGTCGCCGCCTTCATTCTTACGCGCGTAATGGCGACGCTGCTCTTCGGCATCAGCGCGACTGACCCGCTTACCTTCTTCAGCATCTCGCTCGTCCTCCTCGCCGTCGCGATCCTGGCCAGCTACATCCCCGCGCTTCGGGCGACAAGAGTGGACCCCATGATCGCGTTGCGCGCGCAGTAGCGTTGTTTCCCGGATCGGAAATCAAACAGGTCGGTCCAAAACGCTGGCGGCTCAAATTCCCGAAGCCGAGCGTCACTATTCGCTCGACCGGAAAATACCCGACCTGCTCTCAAGTCCCGCCGGATCTTGACGGCTTTAAGCCGTCAAGATTCTCGAGCGGCTGGTCAAAACAAACGTCGGCTGTCGATGGATCATGAGCTCCCTATCCCTCTTGGTGCATTAGGTGGCGGCGGGATTGCTTTCAAAGACAACGTCACCGGCTTTCAGTCGTCCGGCTCCTGGACTTGTCGTCGTGATCTGACCACTCCACTTAGCCGATCGACGATTGGCTCCGCCACACCCCATGCCTAACGCTTGGAACATCTTGACGGCTTAAAGCCGTCAAGATCAAGATCGGCGCGGTGAAGAGTCACCGGTTTCCCCTGGAAGTGTTGTTCCCTCGCGTGCGCGGGAAAGTATTCGAGCTGCTATTTGGCGGTACCGCGCGGGAGCCTTACGTGCGTGAATTGGCTTTTCGCAGTCACCTGACACTTCACACGATTCAGGATGAGCTGCGAAAACTGACCGCCCTTGGACTGGTGACATCGAGATCGAATGGATTCCATCGTTTCTACCAGGCTAATCGACGTCATGCTCTTTATCCGGCGATTTGTCAGATCGTCGCCTTGTCCAGCAAATTGCCCCGCGCTCGCCTCTCGCATCTTCAGCGGCCCGCGGGAAAGCGCCCATCTAAGGATAAAAGACGGCCGCGCCGCGCCCACCTCAAGATGCGCTACGGACCAATTAATTGGGAAATAATGCGGCAAAAATCTTGATGGCTTAAAGCCGTCAAGATCCTGGCGTGCCCCGACATTACGCTCACGATCAAAAAAGACGTCGAATGGGCTTTCGAAGCAGGACAAGGAGACGGGGAGAGCTGCAGGACGTGGAGAAGGGACGGGCGACCGGGCGACGTAGGGATGGGCAGACGTAGAGACGGGGAGACGGATGACAAGGGAACTGGAACGCGCTAAAAGCAATCAGCTGTCATGGAGGCGAAAATGATCGAGGTGTTTCGGAAATCGGCGAACTCAATTGCCGAGGGTGCAAAGTCGTTGCCGCAGCGTTACTTCGTTTCGCCGGAATTGTTTGAAGAGGAGTTGGAGAAGATCTTTGCGCGGCACTGGGTATTGGTGGGCCATCAGTCGGAGGTGGCGAAGGCGGGAGATTACTTCGTTCGAGATGTCGCGGACGAATCGATCATCATCGTTCGGGACAAGAGCGAGGAAGTGCGCGCGTTCTACAACGTTTGCCGGCATCGCGGGACGCGGCTTTGCGAGGAGGAACACGGCCATGGAGCGGCGATCCAGTGTCCGTATCACGCCTGGACGTATGGACTCGATGGACGGTTGATCGGGGCGCCGCACATGGATGAAGTGAAGGGTTTCAAAAGGGAGCAATACTCTTTGCGGACGGTAAATATCGGGCTCTGGGAAGGCTTCATTTTCGTGCATCTGGGACACAAGCCGGTGCCGCTGGAGAAATGGTTCGCGCCGCTTCACCTTAAGTTTGCGGATTGGAACTTACCGCAGTTGCGACCGGCGAAACGCGTCGTCTACGACGTGAAAGCAAACTGGAAGCTGATGTTCGAGAACTACGCGGAGTGTTATCACTGTCCAGGGGTGCACCCGATGTTGTCGAAAGTGTCGCCCTACGATTCGGCGGAGAACGACCTGACCGAGGGGCCGTTCCTCGGCGGGTTCATGAGGATCAACAAGGGGAGAAGCCTGACGATGAGCGGCGAGGCGTGCGCGCTGGCGATCGCTCCGCATCACGAAGATGGCGACCAGGTGTTCTACTATTCGATTTTTCCGAACATGCTGCTGAGCCTGCACCCGGATTATGTGATGGTGCATCAGCTTTGGCCGCAATCGCCGGAGGGGACGCTGATTCTCTGCGATTGGTTTTTTCACGCGGAAGCGTTCGACCGCGACGTCTTTCGACCGGAGGATGCGATCGAGTTTTGGGATATCACGAACAAACAGGACTGGCATGTGTGCGAATTGAGTCAGCAGGGAATTGCGTCGCGGGCTTACGAGCCGGGGCCCTATTCCTCGCGGGAGAGTGTTCCGGCAGCGTGGGACCGGGAGTACCTGCGCCGGATCGGAATGTAGCGGCGGGTGTCCCCACCCGCGGAACTGCGGCTGAGGACAGCCGCCGCTACATCGTCCGATCTATTTTCGCCAGGATCCGCTTTGGTGCGATGGCGCGATAGCTTTCGTCGACGAAGGACAAGAGAAGCTCGACGGATGTTTTTGCGGTTGGTCGCAACGTAACCCAGCCTTTGGCTCCGAGGCCATAATGCGTCGGGTCTGAACCGGGAAGCGCGAGCGCCTCCTTGCGCGACTTCGACAGTTTGACGGAGAAGCTCAGATCGTCCGGGTCGGCGCGCATAAAGACGAATGTCTTGCCTTTCACCTTGAAGGCGCTTTCTCCCCAGGGGAACGCTTCTGTCGTTTCAGGAAAATCGAGCGCGAACTCGCGCAGCCGTTTGGCGATGCTGGCGAGCTGTTTGTTGGGCGCCGCGGTTGGACGTTTGCTTTTCATAAGCCGAGAAACTCGCGGCCGGTGGCGGCGAGCAACTGCGTCTTGTCGTCCGCGCTGAGGTCGTCCATGGACTCGATTAGTTGACCGGCGCGCGCTTCGCCGAGAGGGAAGGGGTAATCCGAGCCGAGAGCAACGCGATTGGCGCCGAATAGTCCGATGAGGAGGCGGAGAGCACCGGCGTCGTGCACGAGCGAATCGACGTAGAAACGCGCTGCCTTGCCGGTCTGGGCGAGATACGAACGCGGGTTGTTCTTGTTATCGACCGCGACGAGATCGGGGCGAACGTGAAAGGCGTGTTCGATGCGGCCGATGGTGAAGGGGAACGCACCGCCGCCATGCGCGAAGGCGACGCGCAATTTCGGAAAACGATCGAAGACGCCGCTGAACATCATCGAACAAATGGCGAGCGACGTTTCCGCCGGCATCCCGACGAGCCACGGCAGCCAGTATTTCTACATGCGCCGTTTGCCGAGCATGTCCCATGGATGAACGAAAATGGCTGCGTTAAGTTCTTCGGCTGTCCGCCAGATCACGTCGAGGGAGGGATGATCGAGGTTCCGGCAATCAGCGCCGTGGCAATGCTCGTTCGCGTCGACATGGCTTCCGATCTCCACCCCGCGCAATCCGAGATCGCGAACACAGCGCTCCAACTCGCCTGCCGCCAGGTCGGGATCCTGCAAGGGAATGGTTCCCAGGCCGGCGAAGCGCGACGGATGGGCCCGCACCACTTCCGCGATGTGATCGTTCAACCGCCGCGAAAGGTCCAACCCATCGGCCGGTTTCGCCCAGTAACTGAACATCACCGGCACGGTGGAAAGCACCTGCATCGTCACGCCGGCCTCGTCCATTTCCTCTATCCGCCGCGCCGGATCCCACGTGTTATGGCCGATCTTTCGGAAGAAGCGGTCGCCGATCATCATCCGCGCGCTGCAGGCGTCGCAATGCTCCAGCCGAATGAATCCGGAATAGCCGTATTTCGCGTCGAGATCGGGCCACTCCTTCGGCAGGATGTGGGTATGAAGATCGATCTTCATGGGGAAGTGATCAGTGTCCAGTGATCAGTGATCAGAAAGGGGAGAGCAGCCAGTGCCCTAAACTGATCACTGGCCACTGGTCACTGATCACTCTTCGCAAACGGTTTCACCGGCTCGGGCTTCGGAACTTTGGCGCCGCACTTCTTGCAGGTGCGCCGCGCGTCGTCGTTCCAGAAATCGAGCATCGACTGGCTGAAATGCTCAACGATATCGCCGCAATCGAAATCGATGTCTTCGACGACAGCGCCGCATTTTTCGCAGTAAAAGATGACGTGTTCGTGTTCGCCGGGCGGGCGGCGCCGCTCGACCACCACGCCGATCGTGTCGGGCGGGCGAACCGGCGCATGCGGCACATTGGGCGGGATGAAGAACGTCTCCCCCTCGCGGACCAGATGATCGACGATTCGGTCGCCCTCGCGGATACGCACTTTGATGTCGCCCTTGAGCTGGTAAAAATATTCTTCCGAATCGACCAGGTGGAAATCGTTCCGGGCATTGGGTCCGGCGATAACCATCACGAAAAAGTCGCGGCCGTCATAAAGATATCGATTGCTGACGGGGGGCTTGAAGAGGTGCCGGTTTTCTTCGATCCAGTTGTTGAGATTAACCGGCGGTTGCACGTTGGAATCGGTGTGGGCCGCCGCGGTGGCGGGCGATGGAGGCTCGGCGAGATTGGCCATGGATCGAGGCTATTTCCTTACGCGCGCAGCGTCAAACCATCCCTCCGGGATTGTAGGCATTCCGCCATTCGGCCATGCTCGCTCGAATGCAGATCTTCGATATTGCGCGGGCCCTTTCCAACGACCTCGCGCCCTGGCCGGGTGACACCGCGTTTCATTTCGAATTGAAATTGAGGATGGCGGAGGGGGCGATGGTGAATGGAGGCGCGGTCCAGATGAGCCTGCACAATGGCAGCCATGCCGACGCCCTATTTCATTTCAAGGAGGGCGGCGCAACGATCGAGCAGATGCCGCTCGAGACTTATTTGGGCGATGCGGTGGTCGTTGACCTGGCGAAACAATTCGAACGCGAGCGGCCCCCGCAGATCACGGTCGCCGACATCGAGTCCTGTTCGGATGAGCTGGCCACAGCCCCGCGTTTGTTGCTCAAGACCGCAGTCTGGAGTGATTCGAAGATTTTCCCCGATTGGATCCCTGCCATCGCGCCCGATGTGCCTGACTGGTTGCGCGCGCGGAAGGTGAAACTGCTTGGGCTCGATCTGCCTTCCGTCGATCCAATCGAGGCGACAGAACTGGCGAACCATCACGCCCTGGCCGCCGCGCAAATTGCAATTGTGGAGTCGCTCGATTTGAGTGGAATCGAGGCGGGCGTTTACCATTTCTCGGCGCTGCCGCTCCGGATCAAGGGCGGCGATGCTGGTCCGGTCCGGGCTGTTCTCTGGCGGGATTGAATCCCGGAGGGACGTGCCTGGTCTCGCACTCGCGGCAGGCGAACGGCTACATTCGCGATGCGTGCCGGAAAATAATGGGACTTGCGGAAGCCAGCGCGTCCGAGCAGGAATCAATTTGCGGTGACTGGTTTTCTGGATTCCCGGGTTACTCGATGGAGCCTGCTTGCTCTGGCGCTTCTCTTTTTCGCGATCTCAAATCTTCCCTGGCACCTGGATGATTACGATCAGGCGAAACAGGCCTTCACCTCCTACGAGATGGTGGAGCGCGGACACTGGTTGTATCAACACACTCCGAATTGGTGGGTGGCAACCAAGCCTCCTCTCGTCGGCTGGATCTCAGCCGGTTTTTTCGCGGTGACGCGAACCTGGGAGCTTGCCTGGCGGCTCCCTTCGTTTCTGGGAGCTGTGGGGCTGCTCGTGCTCATTGTGCGCGCGGCGGCGGTTTACGGACGCATTCCCGCTTTGGTGGCGGGCTGCGCCTTCAGTTTGAATTTGTTCGTGCCGCGTCTGGCTTCGCTGGTGCGCACCGATATGCCGCTGGCTCTTGTCGTTTTCGCGATCGGCTGGTTGATCTGGGAGAAAATTCGGCGGCGCGAGAACTGGACGGCGAGAGACCGGCTGTTGCTTTTTCTCCTCCTGAGCGCGGGCATGTTGATCAAAGGCCCGATTGTTTATGCGTTTCTCTTGCCCGGCCTTGTGGCCTTCGAATGGAGGCAGCGACGAAACGGGGACCCGGTTGCCGCGTGGGGAGGGTGGTTGCCATGGCTCGCCTCCTTTTTGGTCTTTCTTCTCTGGGTAGCCGGCGGGATTCATTTCGTCCCGGAATTCATCGAGCACGTCGTCTTGCGTGAATTTGCGGGGAGATTCAGCGACGAGGCGCATCGGCCCCAGCCGTTTTACTTTTATCTGCCGCATTTATTGCATCGTTTTTCGCCGTGGAGCCTGCTCTTGATCACGTTGCCAATTCTGGCGGTTCGGAAGAGCTCCGGCGGGATTCGGGCAGCGGCGCGCGGAATGTCGCCGGAAACGTTCTGGCTCCTGGCCTGGAGTCTCGGCGGTCTGGCGGTGATGTCCTTCGTGCCTTCGAAAAGGATCGACCGCATTTTCCCGGTGGTGCCGCCGCTCTGTTTGCTCCTGGCGGCGGTAGCGGGGGAATTTCGGAAGCGGGAAGGACTGCGACGAACCATCGATTGGTCGGTCGCCGTGGCAATTATCCTCGGTTGTCTTTTTACCACCGGCTACGTAGCGGGCAGAATCGCGGCCGCGAATCGGGAACATCGGAATGCGTTTGCCCAGTTTGGCCGGGCCGTCGTCAAGGCGGCGGAGGAACATGGCTGGCGCTATGCGATTGTCGGCGGCGATGACGAAGGAATGTTGCTCTATGTTCGCCGGCTGGAGTTCATCGAGGAACCGGAGCAGGCCGCGGCCGAATGGAACGCCGGGAAATGGGACGCGCTCGTTGTCCCGGAAGATGAGATGGATTGAATGCTCCCGCGTTTCGAAGGGGCCGAGCCGAAGAGGTTTCTGCGTTCCGAGCCTGCGGGGCGATATCGCCGGCGCTATTTGTTGCTTGTCCGGCCTTCGTCATCCTAGCGGCCACTGAATCCGAAAAGCCGCTCGACTTTGCCGGGGCGATTTGTAGTCTCGCGTCCGAGTTGAACGATCTGATGCAGTTTCCGAAAGCCGAAATCGAAGCGCTTTGGTGCCCCTGGCGGGTGGAATATTTCGAACAGGAAAAACCAAACCCGGATTTTCTGTCGGACGCCGCCCGGGCGAGCGACGACGCCGCGCATCTGGTCGTGACGCGCCGGAAAAATGCATTTCTGATGATGAATCGCTATCCCTACAGC
>JBAPMH010000347.1:0-2942 GCA_049278515.1 Chthoniobacterales bacterium | reverse complement strand
TTGCGATTCCCATCGATAATAAAGCGCATAGGGAATCGATGTATTAAATGACGCCTGATAAGCGGCGCTTCCGCTACCGGCCAAGTTTCAGGATTTAGAAGGATTTTAGAGATGGAGGTTTCCAGTTCAGCGACAAACGATGCCGCGATCAGCGCCGACGCGTGTTCCAATTAGAAGTTGGCTGCGTCCTGATATTCGGCGATGGCCTCCGGATGAAATCCGTAGGTTCGCATTCCCTAGTTCGCCGTTGCGGAATGCTCGCTCAGCAATTTGCGCACGCGCGCCAGTGCTTCGTCACCAGGAACCAGTGGAACTTCTCCAGACTCAACTTGTGCGATTCTCTTGCGGACTTCGCCGATCTGAGCGCGCTGAATTTCTGCGGGGATATCAATAGCCAAGCTCGCGACCAGACGCTCGGTTAGCTCGACGCGTGTTTCCCCGGGTAGGGCCATGGCGTCCTCATAAACTTTTTCGACTGCCGTCATTGCACTTTCAAAATTAGATATTCCATCGGGAAAGGTCAAACCAGCCCGCGCCGCCGGAAATCGCCCATGTTCCCGCCGCTGGAGCGTTCGATGAGATCGATGGTAAACTTCAGCAGGCAAACTTCCCACGCGTCGTCCACGCCTTGGATCACGGCGCTGAGCGGCTCTTCGGAATGCTCGACCAGCCGCCGCGTCCGCTCGACGACCGCGTCCATGTTGTCGCGGACAGTGTTTTCCACGACGTCGGTCTTGCGGAATTGAAATCCGTAGCGGAGGACCGCGACGTTGCGGGTGCGTTCCCGGAGTTGTTCGACGTATTTCTCGGCTTTGTCGCCGAAGCCTTCCAGAAGCAACCGGCAGTAATGCTCGGGAGTGAGGATTTGCGGACGCTCAGCATGAATGCGCCCGTCCCGAACGCGGATTTCATTTACGCGATCCATCAGTTCCGAGATCAGATAAAAACGGAAACTGGTACTGCCGAAGCTGGCGATCTGTTGTTGCGGGGCAAGAATCACGCGCGTGTTCTCGATCGCATATTGGAAATCGTCTTCAGTCATTCCGCGCCGCTATGATAGACGAGATGCTGAGAATTGGTAGGGCGAGAGGCTGTCGAGCCAATGTGGGCGGGGCCTTTGCGCCCCGGCTCTCCCGCCGAAGAGAAAATCGGGGCACAAAGGCCCCTCCCACAATTGGTCAGTGCGCCGCCCGGGCCACTGGTTCGGCGATGTCCTCGCGTCCGCGGCCAGCCCGCCAGCGCCAGATTGCTTCCACGGTGAAGATGCCGAGTGCCACCCAGATGAAGGTGAAGGTGATCAAATGCGCTCGGGTAAAGGGCTCGTGATAGAGGAAAACGCCGAGGAAAAAACTGCAGCTCGGCGCAAGGTATTGGAGAAAGCCGAGGGTCGTAAGCCGGAGATGCCGGGCGGCGTGGCCAAACCAGACGAGCGGCAAGCCTGTCACGACGCCGGTGGTGACGAGGAGCAATGCCATCGACCAGCCATTGGAGCTGAACGCGGAATTGCCGGCGCCCTGCAGATAAAGCAACCAGGCCGCGGCGACGGGAGTGAGCAATGCCGTTTCGAGAAACAAACCCGGGATGGGACGCACGCCGGATTTTTTTCGAAGCAATCCATAAAGTCCGAACGAGACGCAGAGGATGATCGCGAGCCAGGGAAAGCGGCCGTAGCCGAGCGTAAGATTGAGCACGCCAGTGAGCGCCAGCAGGACGGATATGAATTGAAGGCGGGTGAGGCGTTCCCGCAGAAACGTCGCGCCCAGGAGGACGTTCATGAGCGGCGTCATGAAATAACCAAGGCTCGTTTCGATGACGCGCCCGACGTTCACGGCCCAGATGAAGCAGAACCAGTTTATGGAAATGGCGACGCCGCTAGCCAGACAGTAGAACAGCGCCCGGCGCGACCGAATGGCCTCGCGGACCTCCGGCCAGCGTCGCTGCCAGCTCAGCAGTCCCACGAGAAAACCGGTCGTCCAAACGAAGCGGTGCGCCAGAATTTCGGACGCCGAAAGGCTGGTGAATAGTTTCCAGTAAACCGGAATAAGCCCCCAGGTACCGAAGGCGGCGATGCCGGCGATGAGCCCGGACCGGTCTTCACGTTCGGCGGCGGAAGGTTTTGCCGAGGGCGGCATTGAACCCTATTTCATGCTTCGTCCGAAGCGGCAAGTAGGGTAGGATAACACGCACCCCTTCCTTCTGTCATGAGTTCCAAACGTTTCCGTGTCGCGTTCTCCTTCGCTGGCGAAACGCGTGCCTTCGTCGCGAATGTCGCAGCCATCCTCGCTACGGAGCTTGGAAAGAAATCGATCCTTTACGACAAATACCACGAGGCGGAGTTCGCCAGACGCAACCTCGGTATTTACCTTCCCGAACTCTACCACAAGGAGTCCGACCTCATCGTTGTCGTCCTTTGCCCGGCATATGACGAGAAGCAATGGACTGGCTTGGAGTGGACAGCCATTCACGACTTGCTCAGTCAGCGCAAAGACGATGAGGTAATGCTAAGCCGATTCGATCATGCCACGGTGACCGGTCTCTATTCCACCGCCGGATTTGTCGAGCTCGATGGCAAGACCCCAAATGAAACCGCTGCGCTGATCCTCGAACGTCTCGCCGCCCTCGACCAGCGCCGGAGAGAAGAAGTCACATATCCGGTGGCCGCAGACAAGGCGTTCAGTACCCCCATTCCTAACAACCTCCCGCGCCTCCAGCCTTTCTTTGGTCGGACCGAAGAATTGAAGCAGATCAAAGAGGCCCTTGATCCCGAATCGCGCACCTGGGGAGCGTTGATTGATGGGCCGGGAGGCATGGGGAAGACCTCGCTCGCGGTTCGCGCAGCGTATGACTGCCCACCTGATCAGTTTCAGCGCATTATCTTCGTCTCCGTAAAGGACCGCGAAATGGATGACGACGGCGAGCGAACCCTTGGCAATCTACTTGTC
>JBAPMH010000346.1:0-7630 GCA_049278515.1 Chthoniobacterales bacterium | reverse complement strand
GCGCGATCCCGCGCAAGCCGGCGGATTCCGCCCCCGCATCCGATGGCAGCATCGATTGCGGTGGTGGTGGAGTCGTCCCGGGGGACGATGATTGCGGTCCTGGTGCGGCCTGATCCGGCGGCGGTTTTCCCTGCATAAATTTAGTGGGGCGGTATTGCTAACAGGGTTTCGCAGGGAAGCGCCAGAAAAATCTTTTTGCGCTCCGATTCTTCCGCTTCCTCTCCCTCTCCCTCTACCTCTGAATCTCTGAATCTCTGAAGAGAGAGCGCAGAGGAAGCGGTAGAGGAAGATTACGCGCCGTAGCAATCCAAATACTTAATCCCGGAGCCGGTATTGAATATCACAATCCGATCCGACGCCCCGATCGTCCCCGCAGCCATCAATTTCCGCAACGCCACGAAACAGGCCGCGCCTTCTGGCGCCACGAACAACCCTTCAGCCGCGCCCACTTCCCGGGTCGCGGCGATCATCTCTTCGTCCTCGACCGTCACCGCTCCCCCACCCGATTTCCGCAAAATATCCAGCATGATGAAATCGCCGACCGCTTTCGGCACCCGCAGCCCCGACGCCAGCGTGTGGGCGTCCGGAAATTCCGCTGCAAATTTTTCGCCCGCCTCGAACGCGCGCACGATCGGCGCGCACCCGCTGGCCTGCACCGTGAACATCCGCGGTCGCTCCTTGCCGATCCAGCCAAGCGTTTCCATTTCGTCGAACGCCTTCCACATCCCGATCAGCCCCGTTCCGCCGCCCGTCGGGTAAAGGATCACGTCCGGCAACGTCCAGTCCATCTGCTCCGCCAGTTCGTAGCCGAGCGTCTTCTTTCCCTCCACACGGTACGGCTCCTTCAACGTCGACATGTCGAACCAGCCTTCCGCCGCCTTCCGTTTCGCGATCTCCGCGCCGCAATCGGTGATGAGTCCGTCGATCAAAACCACGTGGGCGCCCAGCTCGCGGCACTCGATGATGTTCGCGCGCGGCGTGTCGCTCGGCATGAAGATGTGCGCCTCCATTCCCGCCCGTGCCGCATATGCCGCGAGCGCGCCCCCCGCGTTCCCCGCGGACGGTACCGCCAGCTTCGTCGCGCCCAGATATTTCGCCATCGAGACCGCCGTCGTCATTCCCCGGGCCTTGAAACTCTGCGTCGGATTCTGGGCTTCGTCCTTTACCCAAAGATTCGATACCCCAGCCGCTTCTCCGATTCGCCGCGCGCGCAGGAGCGGCGTTCCTCCTTCCCCCAGCGTCACCGGTTCCACATCCATCGGCAACGGCAACACCTCCCGAAATCGCCAGAGCGATTTCTCTCGGGCCGCCAGCTCCTCCTTCTTCAGTTTTCTCCCGACCGCTTCCAGATCGTAAACCGGAAAGAGCGGCTTCTGACATTTCGGGCAAAGGTTCTGGAGCGTCTTCCAGTCGTACGTGGTTCTACAATTCGTGCACTCCAGATGCGTCAGAAACATAGATTAATGAAACACGAGGCGTTCGCCGCGGCGAACGCCTCTACAGCATCGCCCCCCTCGCTCCATTCTCCTTCTTAATTCTTAATTCTTAATTCATACTTGCCGCCGATGTCTCCATCGCCGCCGCGTCCCTGGTATCGCCCTTCGCTCACCACCCAGATCTTCATCGGCCTCATCCTCGGCGGCATCATCGGCTATTTCCGGCCCGATTGGGGCAACGCCGTCTATTTCCTCCGCGACATCTTCCTGAACCTCATCAAATCGATCATCGCGCCGCTGGTCATCTCCACCATCGTCGTCGGGATCGCCGGTGGCGGCGCGCTAAAGAAAGTCGGGCGGATGGGTGCGAAAGCGCTCATCTACTTCGAGATCGTCACCACCCTCGCGCTCTTCATCGGGCTCGCCATTGTTAACCTGACCAAGCCCGGGATCGGCGTCACGCTCGCCGCGACCAACACCGACATCGTCAAGACCATTGGGCAAGCGCACCCGAAGACGCTGGTCGAGACCATCACCCACGCCTTCCCCGCCAGCATCGTCGACGCCATGGTGCGCGGCGACGTTCTCCAGATCGTCGCGTTCGGCGTCCTCTTCGCGCTCGCCGTCAACGCCGTCGGCGAGAAAGGCAAACCGATCTTGCGCGCAATGGAAAGCCTCTCCCAGGTCATGTTCAAGTTCACTAACTACGTCATGATGTTCGCCCCCGTCGGCGTCGGCGCTGCCATGGCCCACACCGTCGGCACCCAGGGCCTCGGCGTTCTCGTCAATCTCGGGAACCTGATCCTCTCCCTGTATCTCGCCCTCATCATTTTCATTGTCCTCGTCTTCGGCGCCGTCATCGCCATTGTCCGGATCCCGCTCAAGCAATTCATCCGGGCCGTGCGCGAACCGGCCGTCCTCGCCTTTGCCACGACTTCGAGCGAATCCGCCTTGCCGAAAGCGATGCAAGCCATGGAACGCTTCGGCGTTCCCCGCCACATTGTCGGGTTCGTCATGCCGACGGGTTACAGCTTTAACCTCGACGGCTCCACGCTCTATCTCGCCATGGCCAGCGTCTTCGTCGCGCAAGCCGCCGAGACCACGATGGGTTTCCACATGGGCTTCGGCGCCCAGATCACCATGATCCTGACTCTCATGCTAACCAGCAAAGGCGTCGCCGCCGTCCCCCGCGCCTCGTTAGTTATCCTGTTAGCAACGTTGAACAGCTTTCTCCCTGCCGGCCTCGGCCCCATCGGCGTCGCCGTCATCTTCGGCGTCGACGAACTAATGGATATGGGGAGAACGTGTGTGAATTTGATTGGAAATTGTTTAGCGACCGTCGTGGTGGCCAGGTGGGAGGGGGAATTCAATGACGACCGTGCAAAGGTGTTCGGGACTCCACAGGAAATCGAACTCGATCTGAAGTCCGGCGACGTCGCCGCCGCTGACGCGGCCAGGCAAGATTAGCGCTCCGCTCTTCTTAATTCTTCCTTCTTAATTCTTACTTTCACCGTGATGGGAAGGCGAGTTCGATGATCAGAGAGCTAAGGTTTTTGGGACGCCCGCAGAGGCCGCCTTAGATTTGCAGTCGGGCGACATCGCCCTCGCCGAAGCCGTCCGACAGGACTAGCCCCTAGCGGCGCTGTGTCAGCCGCGAATCTTCTCTATCAGGCGTGTTGCCTGCAAAACCCGTCAGGCCAATGCTGCCGCCACGGCCGCCGCTACAGAATAACCCTGCATTAATTATGCTTGTCGCCGGGTCCTCCACCCCGCTACTCTCCAGGACATGTTCCCTCCCGCGCGTGTTTTGGGGCCCTGCTCCACCCGAAGCGCCCACCTGCTCGTTAGGCCGTTTGCCGTACCCGAACACAGGATCGCATTGACTCGTGCTCGCGCGCTGAAAGCGAAATGGATCGCGCGATGAAGCCCAGAGCGAAATCCCCCAGCAAACGTCCGCGCACCAAACGCTCACCGCGGCCATCAAAAACACCGTCGCCTTCTCCAAAATCCAAGGCAGCGAAAGCCAATCTCGCGCTTCCCCAAGCAGCACCGTCCCTTCAACCGCCCCGTCTAACCCCAACCACCCACCAACCCATGAGCCAACGCAATTACATCGCCTGCCATAATCCAGTTAGCGAGCAACACCAGTCGCCGCCTAATTCATTCCTCGATCAACTGATCGATGCCATCAATCCGCTGCCTGACGCTGTCTTCGCGCAAAACAACCAGCACGATATCTACAGCGTGATGCTCGGCTCGCTCGGGCCTTATACCGATTTGCTCCATCGCAAGGCGGTGATGTGCGAAGTGCTGCGGGTGCAGGCGGCCTTTGAGTCGGATTGGAACTGGAACGAAGGCGTGGATACGACCAACCAGCATTCCTTAGCGGACAAGCGCGGTGAGGAGACGGGCGCTTTTCAAGTCTCATGGGATTCGATGCATTTTGACACCAGCCTCAAAGACTGCGTGCGCCCATTCTTTCAGCCGGATGACGTGGATGCCTTCATTAACCAGATGAAGCTCAATCATGCCCTGGCAGTCGAGTATTGCGCGCGGTTGTTGCGCTTCAACACGACATGGTGCGGCACAATCAATCATGCCAGCATGGTGATTTCTCATGTCCGTCGCGACGCGGTGGCGGAGTTCAAATCGTTTCTTCAACTTAATCCGGTTGCCGGTGGTGATTCCGGCGGGGATTCCGGCGCAGACGGAGGCCCTCTTCCTGGGGGCGGAGGCGGGGACGGCCCTTTGCACACACCGAATGGCCGTCCCGAAATCGAGGAGATGTTTGGGAGGCCAAATAATAATGATTTCACCCTGAATGAGGCGTGGGAAAGCGACAACATCACTCTCGTTAGGCCGCCGGACGGCTGGCAGCTTTTTTACCAGGATGACAACGGCCTCAAGCCGGTTTCCGGAATCCGCCTTCACAGAAAGGTCGCGGACGGCTTCCGAGCAGTGCTGACCGATATTTGGAACCACGTGAACGCGGATCTTGGTGGCAACGCTTCCGAGAACGACATCCGTAAGCGGCTGCATGACCTTCGCCTCGATCAGCACTCCGGCGGCTTCAATTACCGGGTCATTCATGGCACGGGGAAGCTCTCCCTTCACTCCTACGGCATCGCGATCGATTGGGACGCCGATCACAACCCCCAGGGCCATTCCAGCCACACCATGCCCGTTTGGTGGTATGATATTTGGAATGCCCATGGCTGGGTGGATGGCCGGCATTTTACCAATCCCGATCCGATGCACGTGCAATTTGCAAGTGGGGCGTAGAGAAATGCTCTGAATACTGGCCGCATCCGCGTAAACTGAAGTCCGGCAACGCCGCCTTCGCCGAGGCGGTGAGGCAGGACTAGCCCTGTAGCGGCGGCTGTGTCCGCCGCAAATCTTCTATGTCAGGCGTGTTGCCTGCAAAACCCGTCAAGACCAATGCGGCCGACACGGCCGCATTACAGATTTCCTCGTTCCCAAACTCCCTCGGCACGCCGAAGCCTCGGCGCAGGCGGCTGTTTGGAAACGCCAATGTCTGCCAAACTCTGTTTCCTCAATGTTGCTCGTGCTTTCCCCTTGTCGCGTTCCATTCCCATTTGATAGGCTGCGCCGATCCCTGTGCCTGCTCAGATCCTCGACCCCCTCTCTTGTGCCCGTCACCCTGAATCCGGCCGACGCGGTCGGACCGCGTCCCCCTTGACCCTCGACCAAAACGGAAACCGCCCATGACCAAACAACCCGTGTTCTTTATGCAGGACGGAGCCATCGATGAGCTCCTCTGCATTCCCTTCGTCCAATCCATGCCCAACTGCGCCCTGCGTAATGTCTGGGTAACCCCGGCCGACTGCCTCGGCTACCCAACAGTCAGCGCCAGTGCGCGCCTGCTGGCATTTTCGAAGACGCCGCCCACCGCCGTCTTCCTCAGCAACAGCAGTAGTCAGCGACCGTTCCCGTGGGAATACCGCCAGTTTTCGATGATGGTCAACCTGCTGCCCGCCCTCAACACGCCCGCCATTATTTCCGCGATGGGGAACTATCCCGCCTTCCCCTTTCAAACGATGGGATATGTTTCTTTCCCAGATAGCGAGGCGGCCAGGCTGCGCGACGCCATCCGACGGGAGACGGACGTTGCCGGCAGCGGCTACATTTTTCTTTGCACCGGCCCGCTCACCGATCTGGCCTGGCTGCTCCAGGCGTTTCCAGACCTCAAAGATGAGATCGCCTCCATCGTCTGGATGGGCGGCTCGATCCTGAAAAAGGGCGAGCAGAACGGTGGTAACGTCGACACCGGGATCGCTCCGGGCGGCAACTCCAACGCGGAATGGAACGCCTACTGGGATCCGGCCGCCGTGGAAACTGTATGGAGCACGGGCATCCCTTTCTATATGTTCCCGCTCAACGTTACTAATAGCGTCTTCCTCACGCCGCATGTGCTTAAGAAACGCGTCCTGCCCCACGCCCAAACTTCCAACACCGTAAATCTGGCCGCGCAAATGTATTCGATGGTCGCCTTTCAGGGCGGCTACAGCTTCTGGGACACCGTTACCGCCGCTTATCTGGGCAAGCCGGACCTCTTCACCTTTGCGAATCAAAGCTTGGGTATCGTCACGGATGAGTCTTCCCCCGACCTCGGTAACATCGCCGTCGTCCCCAGCGGTGGCTATTCTATCAAGGTCGCCGAGACCGTGAAGGTGGACGATTTCTATAAATACCTTGTCAAACAGCTCTCGTCTCTCGGCTAGCCCCTCGCCAGTCTGAACGCCTTCTCTCCGCCAGCCGCGGCCCATTGGCGTCTTCTCTTCCTTTTTCCTTCTCAATTCTTCCTTTATTTGTGGGGCGGACGTGCGTGAACCTGATTGGCAATTGCCTGGCGATGGTGGTTGTCGCCCGCTGGGAAGGCGAGTTCGACGACAACCGCGCCAAAGTCTTCGGTACGCCTGCCGAAGCCGAGCTGGATTTGAAAGAGGGCGAAGTCGCGTTCGCCGAAGCCGTGCGACAAGTTTGAGTCGGGGATCAGAGGTCGAACGGTCAGCGGTGATGTCTGCTGATAATAGCCCAGCGCTTTAGCGCTGGGATAACAATTACGCCTCCTAACATCGCGAGTCCCGCCAGGGACGAAAGGACCGTCAATCCCACACCCGCTCATCGAACCGCATTCCTGCATCCTCGTTCCCAAGTTGTACTTGGGAGCGCCGCTTTTCCTTGCGTCTTGTCTTTCCTAGCCGGTTGCGCCACAATCATTTTGTGACATTCACCGTAGAGACCGAGCAAGAAACCGATGGCCGCTGGATCGCCGAGATTTCTCAAATCCCTGGCGCTTTGGCCTATGGCACCACGCGCGACGAAGCGATCGCCCGCGTTGAAGCACTCGGTTTACGCGTGCTCGCGGAGCAAATCGAACAAGGTGAGATCTCCCCAGAAATCGAGAAGGTTTTCACAGTGGCAGCATGAGCCACTGGGGCTCCGCGAAAGCGCGGCGCGTCTTGGCCGCTTCGCATCGGCTGGAGCATCAAACGCCAATCGCGAGGTTCGCACCGAATTCTGTCCAGGTCCGGCTGGCCCGACACCGTCTTTGCTTTCCACGATGGCGAGGAGATTGGCCCGCGCATGTTGTCTCGAATCGCCAAGAAAACCGGCCTCACACCAGAGGACCTGTAAATTACCTTACTTCTTAATTCTTGCTTTTGTCGAGGGCGAGTTCGATGACAAGCGCGTCAAAGTCTTCGGCACCCCGCAGGAGATCGAGCTCGATCCAAAAAGGAGGCGATGTCGCATTCGCTTAAGCGGCCAGGCAGGACTAATCAAGCTTTTGCTACTTTAACCTTTCTACATTTTACATCGGACTCGAATCATATGAAGCGCATTTACGAATGGATCACTAGAGCCAACCAAGTGCTGCTTTTCTTCCTGATAATCGGAGCAGCTATCGGCGTCTCGTACCTCTTCTACGATTTGTACCGGACACGCCACATTTTCGAGGCGCCTAGCGTCGCCATCGCGCAATCGCCCGAAGAGGCCAAGAGCAGCACCGTTGTTCAAGACGTCCGTCTCCTCGATGAATATGACAAGGTCTATGTTTTGGAATAATGAAGCGCATGATCCTTGATGAAACTAGCCGGAGGCGAATGCTTTCGGCTTCGTTGGGCAACGAGGAAACGCCTTATCCAGGCCAGATGGTCAACGTTGTCTTTTCA
>JBAPMH010000345.1:0-2014 GCA_049278515.1 Chthoniobacterales bacterium | reverse complement strand
GAAAGCGGGCCCACCGCCACGCTCGCGCCGGCCGCGATCGATTCGCCGTCGCCGGGGCCCAGGCCATGAGAGTGATTGCGGGGACAGCGGGCGGCATTCGGCTTGATGCGCCCAAATCCGGCGTCCGCCCCACCATGGATCGCGTTAAGGCAGCGATCTTCTCGAGCCTCGGCGAAGAAATAATTGGCGCGCGCGTTCTGGATCTCTGCGCGGGTACCGGAGCGCTCGGGATCGAAGCCCTCAGCCGCGGTGCGGTTTCGGCCTTGTTCGTGGAAGAGAATTCCGCCGCCGTCGATTCAATCGAACAAAATCTGGCGCGAACGAAACTAAAGGGCACGGTCCGAAAACAGGACGTCTTTGCCTTCCTTCATTCGGCCCACCCGCGGGAACCGTTCCGGATCATCTTTGCCGATCCACCCTATGAGAAGACGAAATCAGGAGGTCAATTCACCTCGCTGTTGCTCGAAGATAAGCAGCTCGCCGCGATGCTCGAACCGTCCGGTATTTTCGTGCTGGAAAAGCGTCCGGCGGAGCAAATGCCGCCCATGGATTTATGGGACGTCGCCCGCGCCAGGAGATATGGGGCGACCGAAGTTTTGTTCCTGCGGCGGACCAGCATTCCGGCCGAGGCTGGCGCGCGTTGAATGATCAGGCTGCTCTACAATCTTCTCTATCCCGTCGGTCTGATTTTCTTTCTTCCGGGACAGATTTCCAAACTGCTGCGGCGCGGAAATTACCGGCACAAACTCGGCCAGCGCTTCGGCTTTTACGATCGTGAAGTGCGGGCGCGGCTTGGGTCCCGTCGCTCCACTTGGATCCACGCGGTTAGCGTCGGCGAAGTCGCCATCGCGTTGAAGTTGTCCGCGAAACTTCAGCAGGCGGATCCGGATTTTTTTTGCGTTCTCACCACCACGACCACCACGGGGTTCCACGTTGCCACCTCCGAAGCCGGTGAGAGAATGGAAGTGCTCTACAGTCCCCTCGATTTCTGGCCGATCATGCGCCGGGCTTTCGCTCTGATCCGGCCCGTGCGCATCGTCCTGGTCGAAGCAGAGGTCTGGCCGAACCTTGTGGCCGAGGCGCGTAACCGCGGCGTTCCGCTCGCGCTCGTCAACGCCCGGTTATCGAAAAGATCGGAAGCGCGTTTTCGCCGCGTCCGGTTTCTGATCAAGCCTACCTTCAGTTGCCTCGATGCCGTTTGCGTTCAGGAGCCTGAAGACGTGGAACGCTGGGCCGCTCTCGGCGTTCTGCGCGAGCGAATCCATCCGGTCGGCAGCATCAAATACGATCCCACCGGGGTGCGATTGAATCCCGATCTTCCTCTCGAAATCCTTCGCCGTTATGGCATCGATCGCGACGCCCCGATCCTCTTCGGCGGAAGCACCCATGCCGGCGAAGAGGAAATCCTCGGCGAAATCTTTCTCCGGCTGCGAGTAGACTTCCCGGCTTTCACTTTAATCGTCGCGCCGCGGCACGTGGAGCGTGCTGCCGAGATTCGGGCGCGCCTTCAGCGACTCGGAATGAATGTTTGCCTGCGCAGCGACGCGGGCGAGCCCTGCGCTTCGCCGCCCGACTGTCTCCTTCTCGATACGACCGGTGAGCTCCAGCATTGGTACGCCGTCGCCACCATCGTTTTTGTCGGCAAGAGCCTGACCGCGCGGGGCGGGCAAAATCCGGTCGAACCGATCCTTGCCGGCAAACCCGTTCTCTTCGGTCCGCACATGGAAAATTTTTCGGCCCTCGCCCAGGCGCTGGTGGCCAACGAAGCCGCGGTCCAGGTGCGCGACCCGAATTCATTGCAACAACAAATCGCCTGGCTCCTGCGCGATCGGGAAGCCGCCTTCCGTTTGATAGCCAACGCCCAGGCCGTCCTTGCCCGGCACACCGGCGCGACCGCGCGAACCGCGGCTCTGGTGCTAAAGTTGGCGTCTCACCATTGACCCGCGCCCATGGGAATCCGGCATATCCTCAGAGTCCTGGCCCGATCGGGTTCCCTGCGATTTTCGCTCGATCT
>JBAPMH010000344.1:0-2325 GCA_049278515.1 Chthoniobacterales bacterium | reverse complement strand
GCGCTAACCACCATTTCGATGGGAGGACTGTTTAAGTTCTCACCTTCGCCTTGGGCGGAAAGTCGCTCCGCCGGGAGATAACTCAGGGCAAGCGCAGCCGTAGCGAGGACGACAGGTACAAATTTGGTCTTATTCATGTATTGTTTTGCGATGGGCAGTTGAGTTTGAAAGCTTTTCGGGAGCGCGCTGAAGAACCGAAGCGCGCTTTCGAAGGTCCGCGAATCGCGAGACCAGTCCGGTGGATTTGGGGTTCATCGCGGGGCGTTAAATCAGAAGTGCAACGTGCTTGCAAGCACTTTCTCGGCTTTTCTTCAAGACCCTGGCGTTTTGCCATCCGGGACAAAACATTTGGGCGTCCGTGCCGGTCAACTACGCGCAGATGCGGGATCGCGGGCCGCACGGTCGCGCGGAGTCAAGTTAGGAAGACCCTCGACGGCCAAGCGACATGAAAAGCGATCGCCCGGTTGGTCGGGAAAGGATTGGGTCTGTGCGATCGCTCGGCCGCTCAAGACCCCGCTCTCATCGGCGCACAAAAGGATTAAGCGGATTCGCTACATCGAATGCACACATGCATCTAGCCCGACCGGATATTTCAAGTCGCTTTGGCGAGAAAAGCGAGAATCTCATTCGACACGAAATTATTCCCGGCTAATCCCGAGTGGTTTGTCTTGTCATACCCGTGATAACCATTCTTGTGAGCGTATCCGTAATTGGTCTTCAAGATCCGGACAGGTCTACGCTGGCTAACTCGCTTTTGTCAGGCGTCGCGTTTACGACGAGATATACTTTGCCAGAACAACCACCCAGGTCCCCAAAATCGCCGCCCCGGCATATCCGATAACAAGACCGATCGCCGCCACGGATTTTGCGAGCGAGGTTTTGCCGGCGTTCTTATTTTTGGAGAGGGCGAGGTGTCCACAGATTATCGAGGGAACCGCCGTGAGACCAAAAGTGAGGAGAGCAAAGATTCCAAGCGTAAATGCCCAGATGGGTAGAGCCGGGAGCTCCTCTTCCGAAAGCTGTGCCCTTCCAGGAGATGTTCGCGATTCGATCATGGACCTGTTATGACGCGTGGGGAGCTGGCGGTTTGCACGGAATAAGATCCGAAAAAATCACGCAATAGCCTCCTTGTGGAATCGTTAGCTTATCTGTTAAGACGAACGGACCATGGGCGGGGAGAAACATGCCAATTTGCAGACCGACACCAAGACCCCCCTTGTTTTTGGCGTGAGCGGACACCGCGATCCTCTTCCCGCCGCGGTGCCGGAACTCCGGGCCCAGATCCAATTCCTCTTTTCTCGTTTTCGCGCAGCTTACCCGGACACTCCCTTTGAGCTGTTGAGCCCCCTCGCCGAAGGGGCTGATCGTTTGGTCGCGGGCGTCGCCTTGTCGTGCCAGGTAAAACTCCGGGTGCCGCTCCCCCTGGCGCAGCAGGAGTACGAACAAGACTTTCCCAGCCCTGCATCTCTCGAGGAATTTCGGCGAATGCTGGCCGCGGCCGAATCCTGTTGGGAAGTTCCCAGGGCTTCGGATTCCTCCGAATCAGGTGGCGCTGACGGTGGTGCGCCAAGCCGGGCGGAGCGCTATGCCGCGATGGGGGATTTCATCGCGCGCCAGAGCGATGTTCTGCTTCTTCTTTGGGACGGCCGCGAAAACAACAAAAAAGGGGGCACGGCGTGGGTCAAAAAGCGGCGGGAATATTGGGCTGGGACCGCGACGGAGCGCGCCCACGCTCCCGATCCTTTGCGCTCGAGCCGAACGATCCAGATCGTAACGCCGCGCGCGACAGGTGAGAACGCGAGCGGAAAGCGGCAGCGCGTGGAGATAATCGGAGATTTGCCGCCGGGCTAATCGGCGGCGCGTTCCAAGCTATAGACGCGGAATAAGCCGTAGCTCTTGGCCAGTGCTGTCGTGCCGACCAGGTCGCAGCTGAAACCTGTCGATTGATCGGCGGCGGCGAGAGCCGCGAATTCTTCGCTGGTAAATACTTCTCCTTCATGCGCGATCGGTTCGATTCGCGCCGCGCGACTCACATGCGCGCCCGTGAAAGATATCTGCCTCACGATCGGATCGAAGTTCACATAGACCGGACCGGCATGAATACCGATGCGAATACCCAGCCGATGGGGCAGGCCCAGGTCAACCCAATCAGTCGCCAGAACAAGGTCACGTAAGTCCAGGGCGAAGCGCCCGGCGTCCTCAACTCCATTAAAGACAAAAAACAGGCCGTCGCCCCAGGTGTTGCAGTTAATTGGAGCCGCCGAACTCTCGGCTATCAACCGGGAGACGCGCTGGTTAAACTGGGCCACATACTTTGGTATAACT
>JBAPMH010000343.1:0-8139 GCA_049278515.1 Chthoniobacterales bacterium | reverse complement strand
GGAGAACTCCAAGGTGGGGCGAGCCTGGAAAAGGACATTAAGCCGTCCGATAGATTTCCCGCCGGTGCCCAATCGCGAGCAAATGAATAATGTTTTGCTCCGGATCGAAGGTGTAGATGATCCGATAGTCGCCGACGCGAGCGCGAAAACGAGTCGATCCCTTTAGTCGATGATGCGGATAAGATGCGAGACGGCCTCCGATTTCGTTAATCTGGCCCTCGATTCGCCCTCGAATTGCAGCAGGTAGCGCGAAGAAAGCGGCGTCAAAGCTCGCGTAGTAGAGTTGGGTGGCGGCGCTCACGAGCCTTCCGGCTCGCGCACTCGCGCACTTCTTCCCTCAGCCAGATCGCGTTCTGCCTGCTGAATCGAGTGCTCGAATTCCGGGGTGAACTCCATTTCGTCTTCGATCAAGTTGTCGAGCCAATCACGGATTTGGCGAAGCTCTGCCTGCGAAAGCCTGCTTAGCTCCGCCTCCATTTGCTCGACCTTGCTCACGCGAAGATAATGGAGTGAATCGTTCGGGCTTCAAGTCTGACTGTGGCAATTTTCTGGTTAACAATTCCGCACAACAGCATGCGATCCACCTACGCGCTCGAGCCGCGGAGGGTGGCGACGGGGGCGAGGAGGGCGGCGCGGCGGGCGGGGACGTAGCTGGCGATGAAGACGGCGATGATCGCGAGGATGGTGGCCCAGAAATAATGGCGCCAATCCCAGGTGACCAGGAAATGGTTTGCGTAGATAAGGCCGCGGATGCGGATCGGGATTTGGGAGACGCCCCAGGTTAGAACGGCGCCGGCCAGGCAGCCGATGATCGAGCCGGCCGTGGCGATCATGGCGCCTTGCCAGAGGAAAATCGAAGAGATATCGCGGGCGCGGTAACCCATCGAACGCAGGATGGCGATCTCCTTGATCTTGGAGAGAACAGACATGGTGAGGACGTTGAAGATGCCGAAGCCGGCGAGCAAAATAATGAGCGAGACGGTGATCGCGGCGGAAAGGCGGAGAGTGATAAAGAGCTGAAGATTGGCTTCCTCGCGGTCCTGCCAGCTTTGGGCATCATGGCCGAACAAGGTTTCGAAAGCGTGGGCCACGGCTGGAGCGCGGTCGGGATCGCGCAATTTGTAGAGGATGATGGAGGCGGCGAAAGGTTTCCGGAGAAGCGTCTGCGCCACCCGCACGTGACAATAGACCCGGGCGGCATCGACCACACCGACGCCGCTCCGCGCGATTGCGGCAATGGTGAACCGGCGGTATTCGCCTCCGGGCGCGAGCAATTGGAAGCCATCGCCCGGCCGCGCCTGGAGCGCGTTGCCCAGGCGCGAACCGATGATGACGGCATTCGGATTGTTCCGAAAATCGTCGAGGCTGCCCTCGGTAATTTGCTCCGCGAGGTTGGTCGTTTGGAGATGAGAAGCGGCCTCGATTCCGTAAAGATCGACGGTGGCGTTTTCGAAACCGGCCCGCGCGCTGACGTTGCCGCGCAAGACCGCGGAGCAGGCCGCGACATCGGCGAATTGCCGGCTCACCCGCATGATCTCAGGCGCGTTCGTGATTCCATCGACCGAATGGCGCCGCGGCAGATTGGGATCGCGGACATTCTTCGGCGGAACGAGAAGGCTGGTGTTGGCGGATTGAAAGCGGGAGCGCAGGAGGAGCGCGCCGTTACTGCCCAGAGTCGAATCGATAAAATTCTTCGCGAAGCCCTGGGTTTGCGCCTGGGTGCAAATGAAAATGGCCACGCCGAAAACGACGCCGGAGAGGCTCAGAATAAAGGCGCGCTTGCGGTGGCTGAGAAAGCGAAGCGCGATGTAAAGCGTCGGCGTCACCGGAGGTCCACCCGAGGCGCGACTTTAGCCAATCGCTGGCGCACCGGCCGGCCGGGCCGGAGTTTGTCCTGATCGGACAGGACCACGCGATCGCCTTCGGAGAGGCCGCTCAACACTTCGGAGAAATCGAGGGTGCGGTAACCGACCTTCACGGTGCGCGCCTGGACGACGCCGCTCTTGACGATGAGGGCCTGGTCGACGAGAAGGGCGCGGGTCGGCACCAGAAGCGCGTTCTCGTGGGTGCCGGTGATGATGTTCATCTCGCCGGTCATGCCGGCCATCAAATTCTCCGGCGGATTTTCGAGATCCAGGACAATGGTGTAACGCTGGGTCTCGACATCGGCGGCCGGCTGGATCGCTGAGACTTTCGCCCGAAACTGCCGGGTCCGAAACGCATAGACCTGCACGATTGCCGGCATCCCGACTTTCACTTCGCCGACGTCTTCCTCGTCCACTTCGCCGCGGACGTAATTCTTTTTCGACGAAACCGTGAAGAGCTCGGCCCGCTCGGCCACCAGCTCGCCATCGATGGTCTTGATGCCGGTGAGAAGACCGTCCACCGGGGAACGGATCTCGGAATTCTTCATCTGGGCCTCGAGCTTTTTCGCGGCTTCCTCAAGCATGGCGAGATTGCGCTCGCGCTCGATCCGTTCGGATTCGACCAGGGTGCGGAGGCGGTTTACGTCGCTCTTCGCCTTTTGATATTCGACCTGGGGCACATTGCTGAGCCCGGTAAGTTTTTCGAGCCGGCTCGCGTTGTCTTCCGCCACTTTGAGCGCCTCGGCGGAAGGCAGAGGCAATTCCGCGCGTAGTTTCGCCGCCTGAAGATCGGCGCGTGCTTCTTTCAATTGTCGCGCGGTCGTTTCGTCCGCGATCGTCGCCAGCAATTCGCCTTTTTCGACGCTGCGCCCGATGGCGCCGCGACCGGCGGAGAGAACTTCGGCCAGTTGAATAAAGCCGGCGTTTTGGGCGCGGACCGGGAGCACCAGCGACGGCTCGATCCGGATTGTGCCGTAGATGGCCGAAACCGCGGTACCCCGTTGCACGGGCACGACTTCCGCGACCGGCAATGTCAGAAAGTAAATCAGAGTGACCACCACGAGGAGCGTGGCCACGCCGGCGAGGATGAGATTTCTCGAGCGCGGAAACTTCATTTAATGCAGGTTACCCCCAGTCTCTCCGGAAAACTGAAAATACCGGCCGGTCGCTCGGTCCCATTCGGCCCGTGCCACCTTTTGCTGGTAAGCGGCCGAGAGAAGCGCGCTTTTCGTCTCCAGCAAACTGCTTTCCGCGTTGCGGAATTCCAATTGCGAAGAAAGCCCTTCTTCCAGGGTCCGCTGGATCACATTTACGTTTTGTTCGGCGGCGGCGACCGCGGCATTGAGAGATTTCCAGCGGCGTTCGATGGCGTGGAGATTGTTCGAGATCCGTTTCAATTCCAGGGTGGTGTTGGTTTCGAGCTGCCGCAGCGAAATCTCGTTCATCTCGCGAATCGCGCGCTGGCGCGCCACCTGCCCACCGACTTTGCCGTTGTCCACGACTCGCCAGGTGAAGGCGACGCCCGCGGCGCCTTCCGAGGAAAGAGTGTTGTTGGAGCTGGCAGATCCGTTGTTGGAGGTTTGGATCGTGACGGGAATGAAGGTACCGGAGATCGTGGCAGCGAGGACCGGATAATATTTAGCTTCGATGATCCGTTGATCTTCGGCCGCGGCCCGGACCAAAAGCCGAGCCAGCTGGAGGTCGGCGCGCCGGGAGAGGGCGACACTTGTCTCTGACGCGAGATCGTAATTGACCGGGGCAAACTCCAAGGGGCCATCGGGCCGGACAGTGAGGTCAGGCTGGCTCCCGGTGTTGCCCATGACGGTCGCGAGGGTGAGCAGCGCGCCTTCGTAGCCGCGCTCCACCTCCTGGAGGTGCGGCTCGAGTTCGCGTTCGAGCAACTGAGCGCTCACAAACCCTGCGCGGTTCGTTTGGCCGGCGCGATAACGCTCCGCCTGAGTGCTGACGTTCTGGGTAAGACGCTGCCGTTGCGCCTCACCGAGGGAGTGCAGGGAATTGTTATAGAGAGCGCTGTAAAAGGCGACCTGGACCGTGTGCAGTTGCTCGACGATCGCGACGTTCAGGCGCTGTTGGGCAATGAGCACTTCGATGTCGCCGCGGCGCCGGGAAGCGGGAATGGCGGCGTCGAACAACGGCTGGGTGAAGAAACCGCGGGCGAACGCAAACGGCTGGACGGGGGGATCGTCCGCCCGTTTTCCACCTTGCACGCCGGCGAGGCCTTGGATCCTGAGGTCGGGCAGAGCGTTCGAGCGCAAGACCAGGCGGCGGCCCGCTGCTTGTTCAAGAGCGATCCGGGCCTGCACGATCTCGGGGTTTTTCTCGAGTGTCCGGGCGAAGGCGGCGTCGAGGGTGATGGCGCCGGTCTTTGCGCCGCACAGGAAAACAAGCGCGGCGACGAGCGTTTTCTGGAGCCGCTTCGCTGTGCGAAGCGAATGTGGGAGCCGCCTTTGCGCGGCGACGAGTCGGGGCACAAAGGCCCCTCCCACATTGGAGAAAGCCCTCATCGCGTGCCCCCCAAAGATGAAGGCGGCGCCGCCACTTCCAGGACCGGCTTTGCGCCCGGAGGGTTCCGCGAGATCTTGGCGGCGAACCCGAGCGAGTCCGGTTCGCGCGCACACGCCCGGGCCAGGCGGGCGAGGGCCACGTTATGAAGATAGATCGCCCCGATCCGCGTCGTGCGCGTGCGGGTGACGTCGGACGCCGCTTGAAGAATATCGAGTTGGGTCCCCAGGCCGGCCGCCAGATTTCCCTTTGCGATCTCGAGCGATTCATCGGCGTTCTGCACGTTTCGGGTCTCGGATTGAAGGACGCGCTCGGCCTGTTGGAGATCGAGAAAGGCGCTGCGGACATCGGAGGCGACGGAGAGTTTCGCGGCTTCCAAAGCATGGAGGGCGGCGTCGCGACGGGCCCGGGTGGCCTGGAGCCGGCCCCGGGTGGCGTAGCCGTCGAAGATATGCCAGGTCGCGTTTACTCCGACCACGAAACCGTGATTGAATTCCGGTCCGACTTCCGGATCGCGCTCGCTGTAAACTTCGTAACCGGCAAAGGCCTCGACCCGCGGGCGGGTCGCGCTCCGATCGAGAGTCAACTGCTGGGTCTCGATCTCCACGTCGATCTGGCGCGCCCTGATTTCCGGCCGGGTCACGTCCGCGTACGCGAGGCATTCATTCAGGTCGGGGTGTCTCGGTGCATACTGCAATTGTCCTGCGGCCGCGACGTGCGAGACCGGGTTGCCCGACGCATCCACGCCCATCAGTTGACCGAGCCGCAGCTCGGAGTTCTGGAGGCGGGTCTGGGCATCGATCAATTCCGGTTGTTCGTTGGCCAGGGCGACTTCGGCCCGGCTGACGTTGAGCGATCCGACGGTCCCGGTCTCGAATCGCTCCCGCTGGGTCTTGAGTTCCTCTTCGAAAACGCGAACCGATTGTTCGCGGACCCGAATCTGGGCGCGGTTGAGGAGAACGTCGTAAAACGCCAGGCGCACATCCATGGAAACGCGATTGACGAGCGCCTGGTATTCGAGGGCGCGCTTTTCTTCGATCAGGCGTGCGATAGCGAGCTGGCTCGAGATCGCGCCGCCCGTGTAAAGGTTTTGCACGACTTGCAGGGAGACATCGTAGTCATCGGATCGGAGGCGGGATGGCTCCTGGCGTTCCCGTTTCCGGGCTAGACCGCCGGAAATCACGCCCGGCAGAAACCCGGCGCGCGCTTCGACCACGCCACCGCGCGCGGCTTCCAACTGTTTCGCCGCCATCAGGATTTCCGGGTTCTGCTTTTTCGCGATGGCGACCGCTTCGTCGACCGAATAAGCCGGGCCAGCCTGGCCACACCGCGCTCCGAAGGCCGAGGCCATCAGGAGAAGAAGGACTCGGGAACTACGGCGCATCCATCCTATCTCATGCCCGAAGGGTGGCTTTATCAACTAAATTCCCATAACGGCACCTGGGGAGGCCGGTCCGGTCCGGGCGGGGTTCGGGAAATCCACACCGAGGATTGCATCGCCGTTCATTTGCTCTATCATGGCAAACCCTGCCCCGGGGCTCTCACTGAGGGACCGCGGCTAATCTCGGTCTTTTCGTATAATGAACAAAATCAGAATTGCCGTCGTAGGAGTGGGGAACTGCTTCAGTTCGCTCCTCCAGGGCATCAATCATTACGGACGGACTGCCACGAACGGCGCCAACGGCGCCAACGGCGCGAATGGAGCCGATGTCGGGCTGATGCACCGAAGAATCGGGCCGTACGAGCCGCAGGACATCAAGGTGGTCGCGGCCTTCGACATCGACCGCCGCAAAGTTGGTCTCGACGCGGCCGAGGCGATCTTCGCTCCGCCGAATTGCACCAAGATTTTTTCCAAAACGATCGAGCCCACCGGCGCCATCGTCATGATGGGATGCGTCTTCGACGGTTGTGCCGACCACATGAAAGATTACGACGCGGCGCGGACCTTCCAGCCGCTGGAAAAGGAATCGACGCGGGAACAGATCATCGAAGCGTTGCAAAAGTCCGGCGCGGAAATCATGGTGAATTATCTCCCGGTCGGGTCCGAGGAGGCTACGCGTTTCTACGCGGCCTGCGCCCTCGAAGCCGGCCTTGGGTTCGTCAATAACATTCCCGTTTTCATCGCCAGCGATCCAGTCTGGGCGAAGCGTTTTGCCGACAAGAATTTGCCCATCGTGGGCGACGACATCAAAGCGCAGCTTGGCGCGACAGTTTTGCATCGCACGATCGTCGATCTCTTCCGCAAGCGCGGCGTCAAAGTCGAACGCACTTATCAGCTCAACACCGGAGGCAACACCGATTTCCTGAACATGCTCAATCGGGGCCGGCTTGCTTCGAAGAAGACCTCCAAGACCGAGGCGGTTCAATCGGTCATGGGTCACCGGCTGGACGATGACAACATTCACATCGGTCCGAGCGATTACGTCCCCTGGCAGAACGACAACAAGATTTGTTTCATCCGGGTGGAAGGAAAACTCTTCGGCGACGTGCCGATGGAGCTCGACATAAAGCTTTCCGTGGAAGACTCGCCGAACTCAGCCGGGGTGGCCATCGATGCGATCCGCTGCTGCAAACTTGCGCTCGATCGCGGCCAGGGCGGCGCTCTTCATTCCGCCTCCGCCTATTTTTCGAAACATCCGCCCGTTCAAATGACGGATGAGGAAGCCTATCGCAGCGTCGAAGAATTTATCGCCGGCGAACGCGAGAGCTGAGTTTGCTCTCGTAGCCGTTTGGTGTAGCGACGGCGCTCTGTCGCCGTAACGAGCTCCGCAGCCATTCACGCCGTTTTTACGCCGACTGAGCGGCGTCGCTACAACTGCGCGATTTCCGCGGTTAACTGTTCTGTCGAGATCGACCGCAATCGTTCCCATTCCGCCTCGAGCTCGTCGTTCCCATATCCGCAGAATTTGCCGGTCGTGGTAGCGAATATCCCCGCTTCGACTTCGAGCCCGGTAATTTCCCGCAGCGCTTTCCAATAGGCGGCGATCTGCGGCCGGTAGCGCGTTCGCAAATCTTCCTCTTCGCCTTTCTTGATCCGGTTCGTCTTCCAATCGACGAGCAGGCATTGGCTCGTCGCAGGATCGACAAGAAAGAGATCGATGACTCCTTCGACGCAGGCCCGGTCGCTCATGCGCCAGAGGAAGGGAAATTCCGTGTGGGTGACGATTCCCGGACGGGCCAGAAACTTCGCGAGCGCGGAATCCGGCGATGCGTTGACGAAGAGTTTCCACTCCCGCGCGGAGCGGGCCGGCTCGGGCGAACTCGGTTGCAAAGTCGTGAACGCGGTTTGCCATTCCGGGAGGCGGCCAGTCCAGGGGAAATGCTGGAACAGGGTGTGCCACCAACTGCCGTAGAGCGTCGCCGGGTTATCGGCGGAGGAGAGCGCCAGGGAAGGGCCGCTTCGCGGAGCAAATTCTGCCGCCAGCTCCGGTGGCTCTTCGTAATCGCTCGGATTTTGCTTGCGGACGAAATCAGACGCGTGGGCGCGCGCCCGCGTAAGTGTATCGCCGCAGAGCGGCGGTAGCTCCCACGCGAAGGTTTCGCCTGCGGCGCGATATTCCTCCCAGCTTGCGCGTGTCTCGGGACAGTCGTTCGGCGCCTGGGGCAGAGCATCCAGGATTTGAATGCTCGACTCCCCCTGATCGCCGCGAAGAAATTTCAGCTGGGAGTAATCGGCGGCGCGATCGGTTTTCGGAGAGAAAAGGCTGCGATCGAGTGCGAGCACGAGAGTGTGACGCGCGCGGGTTAGCGC
>JBAPMH010000342.1:0-10708 GCA_049278515.1 Chthoniobacterales bacterium | reverse complement strand
CTATTTGTGTTTTCAGAGACGCGATCTCGTTCTCTTTCCTCTGAAGCCACGTCGGAATGACTGCCGTGAAAACTATTGCCAGGGTCGTTGCAACGGCCGCCGCGGCTATGCGAAGCGGGTGGTCTTTCCAATTCATCTCAATTCAGGCTGCTGGGCCATACTCGGTATACTAAATTGTTTCGAGGCTGCGCAACATCAGCAGTCGTTATTTGCGCCGCAGAAACTTTCCTCGCACCCAACCCTTCGTCTCCGTGGTGCGAATTGGATACCAGTCGGTCTCTTTGTTCATCACCACGTGCCCGGTGATCGTCACCTCGTCGCCATTATTAATCCGACCCATTTCGGAATAATTCATGCCAGGCCCGGACCGAATTAGAAGAGGATCCGCAGGCGGTAGTCCCGCAACAGTAGCTTGAATGGCGAGAGAGTCTCCATGGTCTGCGCCAGGGTCATGGTCCCCATGGTCAAGGTCTGCTTCAGGGTCCGCCGGCCGTTCGTTACGTTCGGCGGGCTTGTTACCGTATGGCCTACCAAAGGCCTCCCAATATTCTTCCAGTGACTTGTTCAGTTTGATGCCTGTGTCTTCTTCGATTTGGCCCAGTAACAGGCTCTCAGCGAATTTCCTGGCTGCGTCATATTTCGCTCCCTGTTCCATCCCCCGTATCGCATCCTCTTTCGTACCGGCGCCCCGCGAGCCAAGAAAGGCTGCCATCGCTAGTTTGTTCTTGAGTCCAGCCAGATAAACCAGATTTTCGCCGTTGGCTGCTCGCCACGTAGGATCTGCCCCGGCGTCGATCAAGGCCTGAGCCGCGTCGATATTCCCTGAATAAACGGCGTGAACCAGCGGTGGGTCTCCATCAACCAGATAGTCCGGCCCGGCAATTGGAGCCAGTCGCCGAATTCCCTCAACATCATTGGCCCAGATAAGCTGCACAAGCTGCGCGCCTTCCCGCTTCTGGGGCAACCGCAGGTGCTCGGCACACAATTGTGGCGCTTGTCGGACAGCTTGCTTGTTACACCGTGGCCAAACGCAAGGACGTGCGCTCGCCGCTGGCACGAGCATCGTGCAGAGAAAGAAAAGCGCGGATGAGAATAGACACTTCGCCTTGGGGGATTTTGCCATCCACGCGCATCATAGAGGCGCGGTGCGGGCAGCGTCAATCTTCGCGAGTCGCCCTATTGCGAGAGGTATTGGACCTTGGTCCAATACACGCCGCCGGAAGAAATTCCGTATCCTCGCTTCTCCAAGATGGCCACCGCTTCCGGAGCGATCGAAATTGCCGGCGTCGCGTCGTCGCGACCTTTGCCTAGAGCGCGATCGACCTGGGTGAGGGGACCGGTTTGGGACGGCTTCTGGATGTTGAGCGCGCTCTGGCTCGCTCCCATCGTTCTTTGGCTCGCCTCCGGACACGAGGAACCGGAGTCGAGTCCGCTCGATCTCCTTTATTTCGGTCTGACCGCCTTGTTCTGGCTCGGACATCGGTTTTGCAGCACCTACCTCGCCTACTGCACGGAAGCGTACCGCCCTCTCCTGCGAACTCAGCCGGTTCGCTTCGTTGTCCTTCCGATTCTGATAACGATCGGATGCTTTGCCTTCTTTCTTCCAGGGGACCTGGTGTTGCCCTGGACGCGCGCGGAACGTCTCGTCGGCCTGGCGATCCTCGATTATGCCTGGGTGACCTGGCACTTTGCCTCGCAGCATTTCGGAGCGCTTTCTCTTTACCGTTCACGCGCAGGGCGCGCCGCTTGCCTGCAAACGAGACGCTTCGACCGGCTCTTCGCGCTAGTCGTCGGCGGCGCTCTCGTCTTTATCGCAGACATTCTCGCCGGCGCGGTCGCATACCAGGCCCAGTGGATCGATAACTGGCTCTTCCCCGCCTGGATGGTGTCGGCGCAGGACTCCATCCGCAATGGCGCTACCCTGGTCCTCGTGATCGTGACAGTCGCGGCGCTGTTTGCCGAGCTGCGAACCTCACAATGGTCGTTGCCGCGGGTCTTGTACATAATCGGCATCGCGGTAATGGTGGGGGTCGCGCTTCGTCCGCGAAGTTTGTTTCTTTTTATCGTCCTCTGGACTTCCCAGCACTGGATCGTCGCTACCGGATTGGCTTCGCAAACACCGCGCGGCGAACCGGCGCCGAAGAGCGGGCTTATTCGCGGCGCCCTGCATGGATTGAACATTCGGCCCTGGGCGGTGGTGTTGTTCCTGGCGGTCTTGTCCGTTCTGCTTCTCCCTTTCTTCGAGGTGGAAGCCAACCGGCAGGACGGCACCTATTACGGGGACCGGATCTTTGGCGCGCTCGCCACCGGGTTGCGGACATCTTCCTGGGTGCCAATGCTGATCGCCTTTGGCTTTGCCACGGGGTTCATCCATTACCTGCTCGATCGCAGCGTCTATCGAATGTCAGACCCACAAGTACGCACGGCGGCGCGCGGATTACTCGAGCACGGGAGCAAGACTTCGAGTGCCGGCACGAAGTCCTGAGCTTCGAGCTAGGTCTATGTGAGCCATCCGCCCGCCGGATGGTAGTTCAAGATATTGGACCAAGGTCCCATATACCGGCTGAGGAACCCCGGGCAGTCTCGGATCAGGCAATAACCAACGCTTGGAGGAATAGACAATGCAAATACCAAAACTAGACCTCAAGAGTTCGGTCAGCACGGCAAACGGACGAGGAGCCAGCCGTCCGTCTTCTCGCGCAAAGAAAGTCAACCGGCCATCAGGCCAAACAAAAATCATGTCCACGCAATCACCGAAAACTTCCAAGTCCACATCCCCATCTTCCGTCGGCATGTTCAGCCCCGGCGAGGCTCGCTGCGATCGTTGGCAGGAGCTGGCTCATGCCGGCCAGACTCTTGTGGCCCAATCTTCCGCTGGCTCCTCCACGAAAGAAACGCTCGCCACGGTGGAAGCTCTGCTCGCGCCGCTTAGCGCCATGGAAACGTTTCGCGCTTATCCGGGCGAGGCGATGATGAGCGCGCTCAAAGACGCGCTCGGCCGGCGTGACTATTCCAGCTTCTCGAGAATCGCCAGCCGCATTGCGAAGGCCATCATCACTGGTTCGTACCGCCGTTCCGCGAATGCCTGGAAGGTGGGCGAGGAAGGCGAGAAGGAAGGGAACGATCGCCTGATGAAGGACTACTTCGACACGGGCGATCTCACCAAACCCTACTTCGAAGTGCTGATGGTCAATGACGACCCGTCCCCGGAACAAGTGCGTCAGGGACGGGCGGAACTGCGACAGCTTCGGCGTCCGGAAGATCCGTTTGTCTATGAAGCGGTCTCCGTGCCGAGCTTTGAAGACGGCATCCTCGGGGTAGTGATGAATGCCGATGTCCAGGCGGTGGTGATCAAGGACAACTTCCGTTTCAAATCCCAATTCGACGCGCCCCTTCTGCGCGCTTACTTGCAGCAGCATCTTTCTTTGGAACCGGGCTCGATGGAACCGAAGGATCACGGAGTCGCTCTCGCCCGGGCCATTCGGAAGATCCGTCCCGAGCTGGATGTGTATCTGATTATCGATGGCGCGGTGGAAAAGATGGCGAGCCATCTCGATTCCAAGAATATCCGGCGCGTTTTCTATGGGATCGAAGACCTGATGGAGATCCACCTGGCTCTCATGGAGGGGGTGAACCAGCGCTACGACACGCCGTATTTCAATAACCTGAAAAACTATGCGCGCCGTCCGATAGGCACCTTCCACGCGTTGCCGGTAGCTCGAGGTAAGTCTGTCTTCAATTCACATTGGATTCGGGACTTCGGGCACTTCTACGGCGCCAATATTTTCATGGCTGAATCCTCCGCCACGACGGGCGGGTTGGATTCGCTCCTGGAACCAACGGGCAATATCAAGATCGCTCACGAAAAGGCGGCCCGGGCCTTTGGTTGCCAGCAGCTGTTTTTCGGAACCAACGGCACCTCCACCTCTAACAAGATTGCGGCGCAGGCCATCGTCCGGCCGGGAGACATCGTCCTGGTGGATCGGAATTGCCACAAATCGCACCATTACGGTCTCGTCCTTTGCGGCGGTCAGCCGCTCTACGTCGAAGCCTATCCACTCACCGAATATTCGATGTATGGCGCGGTACCGCTGCGCACGATCAAGAAGGCCCTGCTCGACCTCAAGGCGGAAGGGCGGCTCGACCGCGCCCGCATGCTGTTACTTACGAACTGCACATTCGATGGCCATGTTTACAACGTGGAGCGCTTCATGGAAGAGGTGCTCGCGATCAAGCCGGACATGGTTTTCCTCTGGGATGAGGCCTGGTACGCCTACTGCCGTTTCTCGCCCTTCCATCGCATGCGTTCGGCCATGGGGGCCTGCGAAGTCCTGCGCGAGAGGTACGCCAGTGCGGAGTACCGCGCTGAATATGAGGAGTTCAAGAAGAAGCACGGCAAAATTGACCCGAAGAATGAGAAGCAACTCCTCAACACTCATCTCTTGCCCGATCCGGATGCGGTAAAGATCCGGGTTTACGCGACGACCTCGACTCACAAATCGCTCTCCTGCTTCCGTCAGGGGTCCTACATCATGGTGAACGACGATTGCTGGGAGGCGACGGAACCTTCATTCAAGGAGGCGTTCTTTGCCCACACCAGCACCTCGCCAAATCTCCAGTTAATCGCGTCACTCGACGTGGCCCGCCGGCAGGCAGAACTCGAAGGGTATGAGCTGGTCGGCCGCTCGATCGAGCTATCCCTCATCCTTCGCCGCGAGGTAAACAAACATCCGCTGATCTCGAAATACTTCCGCATCGCCACCAACGCCCAGATGGTGCCCGCCGAGCACCGGGCCAGCGGATTCGAAGACTTTCATGCGGATGGTGTGAGCTGGAAGACCATCTACGACGCCTGGGCGACCGACGAGTTCGTCCTCGATCCTACTCGGATCACACTGTTGTGCGGGAGCGCGGGTTTTGATGGCACTTCGTTCAAGGGCTTACTGGCAAGTAAGTTCGACATCCAACTTAACAAGACTTCGCGCAACAGCGTCCTGCTCCAGACCAATATTAACAACACCCGCAGTGACATCGCCTACCTGATCAAGGTGCTCGCGGATATGTCGCGGGCCTTGGAGCGCAAGCTGGCAAGCGATCCCGAGGAGAAGGCGGCCTTCGACGCCCGGGTGAAAAATTTAATTACCGACGTCCCCGACCTTCCCAACTTCAGCCGCTTCCATGACGCCTTCCGCGAAGACCCGCGCGGCAAGACCAACGAAGGGGACATGCGGACACCTTTCTTCCTGGCTTATGACGCGGAGAACTGCACCCACGTGAAACTGCACGGCAAGGAGATCGACGACATGGTCAAGAACGGCCGGGCCGTCTCGGCAAAATTCGTCATCCCTTATCCCCCCGGTTTCCCGATCATGGTGCCGGGTCAGGTCATTACGAAGGAGACCATCGACTTCATGCGGAAGCTCGATGTGAAGGAAATCCATGGCTACCAGGCAGCCTTGGGCCTGGAACTGATCAAGCCGGAGAAGCTTGGCGGAGCCAAAAGGAAGGGAAAGAAGTAGCCACAGGTGAGTCTGATAACCCTCAACCCACTCAAGATTATTCAACCCAAACAACCGGCTCAACCGAGCCAAGAAAAGAGCACAATATGATAGACTGGTTTTTCGCTACACTCAAGCAATACCCGGAAATTGCGATTTTTCTCGCACTCTCCCTGGGTTACTACTTTGGCAAATTCACCGTCAAGGGAATCGGCCTCGGGTCGGTGACCGCCACGCTCATCGCCGCCGTTGTAATCGGGCAGATCGGCATAACGGTCAACCAGCCGCTCAAGGCCTTTTCGTTCCTCATGTTCCTGTTCGCCGTCGGCTACGGTGTGGGTCCGCAGTTCGTGCGCGGAATTGCCAGCAGCGGCCTGCCGCAGGCGATTTTCTCGGTGGTGCAATGCATCTTAAGCCTGGCGGCCTGCGTGGTGATCGCCAAGTTCGCCGGCTACGATCTTGGCTACGCGGCCGGACTCTACTCGGGCTCGCAGACGATCTCCGCCGCGATGGGGCTTTCGACCGACGCCATCAACCAGCTGGGGCTGGAGGCCGACAAAGCCAAGGCCCTGCTCAATTCGATGCCGATTGCTTACGCCGTGACCTACATGTTTGGCACCATGGGCTCGGCGATCGTGATCGCCGTCCTCGGTCCAAAACTGCTGGGTATCAATCTCGTCGCTGCGTGCAAGGACTACGAGGAGAAGCATGGCGGCGGCAAGAAAGAGCTGGGCGGGCCGGGCACGGGATGGACGCGTTGGGCGTTGCGCGCCTACAAAGTGCAGCCGGGTGGCAAGGCCGCCGGCCTCCGCGTCGCCGAGGCTGAGTCACTGGTTCCTGGTGCGCGCCTCTTCATCCTGCGGATTCGACGCGGGAGCGAGATCATGGATGCGACCGCGGACACCGTCCTGAAGGAAGGCGACACGGTAGCGGTTGCGGGCGAGCGCGAAGTGCTGGTGGGCGTCCTTGGAGCAGCAGCCGTCGAAATCGAAGACCGCGAGCTCCTCGCGGTGCCCGTGGAGGGCGTCGACGTTCTGGTAACGAACAAGGCGGTGGATGGCAAGACGCTCGCCGAGCTGGCGCAACGCCCGGAGGCGCGGGGCGTGTTCCTCCGCAAGATCACGCGTGGCGCCACCGCCACCGATATCCCCGTTCTCCCGGGCACTGAGATCAATCGTGGTGACTTGCTTACTCTCGTCGGCCGCACCTCGGACACAACGGCCGCTACGAAGATGCTCGGTGTCGCTGATCGTCCGACCGATGTCACCGATATGGCGTTTGTTGGTCTGTTTATCGTCGTCGGCGCGCTGATCGGCTCGCTGGTCGTTAAGGTGGCGGGCGCACCGCTCACACTCTCGACCGCCGGCGGGGCGCTGGTCTTTGGGATCATCGGCGGATGGCTGCGTTCGGTCCGCCCGAAGTTCGGTCGCATTCCGACGCCCACCGTGTGGTTCATGAACTCGGTCGGCCTTAATATCTTCATTGCCATCGTCGGCATCTCGGCCGGTCCGGGCTTCGTAAACGGTCTGAAAACCCAGGGCGTCGGTCTCTTTCTCTGGGGGGCGCTCGCCACCACGATTCCGCTGATTCTCGGCATGTTCATCGCCAAGTACATCTTTCGCTTTCACGATGCGCTTAACCTCGGAATTATTTCCGGGTCGCGCACGACGACGGCTTCGCTCGGTCTGGTCTGCGATCAGGCCAAGAGCCAGATCCCGGCGCTCGGTTACACCGTCACCTACGCAGTTGGTAACACTCTCCTTACCATCTGGGGCATGATCATCATCCTGCTTCTGAAATGAAAATGCATTTCCCGAACTGACCTAACAACCAAGAAACTATGACAACAAGAAGCAAACCCTCTCGAGCGTTATCCGATACTGCGAGGCTGAAAGAGTTCGGCAAACTCGGGCCCTTCGAGATCAAGGATTTCGTCCAAAAAGTGGCCTCGACAACCGCGCAGGAAAATTCGCTGTCCTACCTGAACGCGGGACGGGGCAATCCAAACTGGGTCGCCACGGAGCCGCGCGAAGCGTTCTTCCTCCTCGGCCAGTTCGCCATAACCGAGAGCAAACGCGTGCTCGATCTGCCGCCCGGCGTGGGCGGGATGCCCAAGGCGGCGGGAATCGCCGGCCGGCTCAAAGCCTGGCTGGCGCAACACGAAGACATGCCGGGTGCATCTGTCCTCCAGGCAATGGTGCCGTGGGCCGTGAAGAAGTTCCGTTTCGACGCCGACAAGTTCGTGCACGAGCTGGTGGATTCCATCATCGGCGATCACTATCCGGTGCCCGACCGCATGCTGGTGCATAACGAACAGATCGTTCACGAGTACCTCGAGTGGGCCATGTGCGGAGATCCGCGACCGAAAGGCAAGTACAAGATCTACGCAGTCGAGGGCGGCACCGCCGCCATGTGTTACATTTTCAAGTCGCTAAAGGCCAATCGGATTCTCAACCCCGGCGACACCATCGCGCTCGGCGTTCCGATCTTCACGCCCTACCTGGAGATGGCACACCTGGAGGACTACGACCTTCACTACGTCGAGATCCATGCGAAGCAGGAGGATCGGTTTCAGTATCCGGAATCAGAGATCAAGAAGCTCCTCGATCCGAAAATCAAGGCGTTCTTCATTGTTAATCCGGGCAATCCGTTCGCGGTCGCTCTGTCTCCCCAGACAATCAAAAGTATCGGCGCCGTGCTCAAGAAGCGGCCCGACCTGATCCTGCTGACCGACGACGTCTATGGCACGTTCGTCCCGGGCTTCCGTTCATTGATGGGAGAGTTCCCGGAGAACACGATTGGCGTCTATTCCTACAGCAAATACTTCGGCTGCACCGGATGGCGGCTCGGAACCATCGCGGTCTACGAGAACAATATCTTCGACAAGATGATCGCCGCGCATCCGGAGAAGACTAAGAAACTGCTGGATAAGCGCTATGGCGGCCTCACCCTCAAACCGCGCGAGTTTGCTTTCATCGACCGCATCGTGGCTGACAGCCGCGATATCGCACTTAATCACACGGCCGGGCTCTCGTTGCCGCAGCAAGTCATGATGACGCTGTTTTCGCTCAGCGAGTTGATGGACGAAAAGAAGGTTTATCAGAAAGCCTGCCTCGGCATCTGCAAACAGCGGGTCAAGGCCACGCTCGAAGGACTGGACCTCGAACTGCCTCCGAATGAGTTCTTCGATTACTACTACGGCCTGGTCGATTTCGAGTTCTTTGCTCGCAAGTTCGTGGGCGAGGACATCGTCGATTGGATGAAGAAACACGTGCACCCGCTCGATATCGTGTTCCGTCTGGCCGAGGAGCATGGCATCGTCCTGCTCAACGGCGGTGGCTTCGCTGCTCCGGATTGGTCGGTGCGCATCTCCTTCGCGAACCTGGAGAACCATGTCTACGACGACATCGGCCGAGCGCTGCGTTCCATCGCGCGTGGCTACCGCCAGGCGTATGAGGCATCCATCGGCAAGAACGGCAAGGCGGCTGGAAAGAAAGCGCCTAAGGCAAAAAAGCGGTAACTCAGTTACTTCGGGATGATGTTTATCGAAGTGAAACTCTAACTCTGAATCTGGGAGGCAACTGTTATGAATAGACGAACTTCTCTTGGTCAACGCGGATGGGCGGCGCTGGCGTCGCTTTTCATCATCAGTGGCGCGAATACCGCCCTGAGCCAGCAGGCGGTCACGACCCCGACGCCGCCGCCAGGAGCCGCAGAGTCATCTACCGAGCAAGGCCACACCCAGATGGATGATTCATTCGACTTCCGTGAGTGGCGTTTGGAAAAGCGACGGAAGGCGTGGGAAGACACAACGTTCGAACTCAACATTCGCACTTTTTTCCTCGATCGGAACAAGTTCGATGGAACCGAGCAGGAAGCGTGGGCCATCGGCGGATGGGCGGGATTGAAGACCGGTTACTTTCTCGACCACATCGCCTTTGGACTGACCGGCTACACTTCGCAGCCTGTTTATGCCCCGGATAGTCGAGATGGTACCCTCCTGTTAGAGACGGGACAGGAAGGTTATACCGTCCTTGGCGAAGCCTACGCCGAGATTCGGATCGCTGACGGCTACATCATTTCGGTCGGACGAAAAGGCTTCGACACGCCCTATATCAACCGGAATGACAGCCGTATGACGCCTAATACCTTTGAGGCGATCGTCTTTCAGGGCCGGACGGAACTCGGCAATAGCAGTCCCGACACCGACGTTAACGTAACCAAGGATGGCACAGCTCTCAGCAAGGAGAGCAAAGATGTCGTGGCCCCGGCCCCAGCTCCGAAGAAGGAGGTGGCCGTTCTGAAGTACGGACTCGGCTATTTCGATGAGATCAAGGAACGGAATTCCAGTTCTTTCGTGTCGATGTCGCGCGATGCGGGAGCCGACGTTGAGCGTGGAGTGTGGGCGGCTGGACTTCTCTATGAGAAAGGCAAATTCTCGATAGGCGGGATCGACTACTACAGCGACGACATTATCAACATCGCCTATGTCGAAACAAAGATGGAGCTTCCAATAAGCGCTGGCTTTCGGCCGAAGCTCCATGCCCAGTTCACGGATCAACGCAGTGTTGGAGACAATCTTTTGCAGGGGCAGGATTTCTCCGGAGATCAATTCGGCATCAAGGCGGAGCTGCCGGTGGGAAAGGCGCTCTTTACGGCTGGATTCACGCACACGCTGAGCGGCGCGAACATGCAGAACCCATGGAGCGGTTATCCCGGCTACACCAGTGTTCAAGTCCAGGACTTCAATCGAGCCGGTGAGAATGCATTCCTTCTCCGGGCGGGCTATGAGTTTACCACGATCCCAGGGCTCAGCACTTATGCCCTGGCGGTATTTGGAACTACTCCGGATGCGGTCGGACAGTACCGGCAAGACGAATACGACGTCAATTTACAGTGGGCGCCACCCAAAGGATGCCTGAAGGGTTTCTCGGTGCGTCTCCGCTACGCGCTCGTCGATCAGCACGGAGGTAATGTCGAAAACCTTACCGACTTCCGGACGATCGTTAACTACGTGATCAAGTTCTAGCCTTCGAGTGAAGCCTCTGGCTGCGATATTCGCTCTGGCCCTCGCAGCGACTGGTTGCGGGCCGTCGCCACAGCCAACGAAAACGGCTGGCCCGGCAGCTGGAGAAGTGCGGGAGTTCGAAGGTTCGTGGAACGCCGCCGGCAGTCGCCGGACTATTCCCCTCGGCGCGGACCGCCGGGGC
>JBAPMH010000341.1:0-3820 GCA_049278515.1 Chthoniobacterales bacterium | reverse complement strand
CGGATGATCACGTTTCTTGACGGCAAACTTACCTCCGCCCTTCCCACCCAGGCGATCGTCAATGTCGGCGGCGTCGGTTACGAAGTTTTCATCCCGCTTTCCAGCTACGACAAACTCCCCGGCGCCGGCCAGCCGGTCCACATCCTCACTCATCTCCATGTCCGCGAAGACGCCCAGATTCTTTACGGCTTCATGACCGCTGCCGAGCGCGATCTTTTTCGGCTTCTGGTCAACAACGTCAGCGGTATCGGCCCGAAGCTGGCGCTCGCCGTTCTGAGCGGAATGAGCGTGAGCAATTTCAAGAGCGCGGTGGTGAACGCCGATATCACCTCGCTTTCAAAAATCAGCGGGCTCGGAAAAAAGACCGCGGAGCGAATTGTCCTCGAATTGAAAGACAAGCTCGGTGTCGTGGCGGCCTGGGAAGCGGCCAGCGCCGAGCACGCCCCGAGCCCCGAGCAAACCCAGGCGAACGAAGCGGTTCTTGCCCTGATCGCTCTTGGATACAAACAGGTCGATGCGCATAGGACCGTGCGCGATTTGCAGGACCGCGAGCCCGGAATCAAGTCCGCTGAAGAACTGGTGAAGAACGCGCTGAAGAAGATGGCGGCAGGAAGATGAAGAAAACGCCCAACGCCCAACGCCGAACGCCCAATATCGAATTACAGAGATCCGATTCCGCGCGGGTTTCTCATCCGCGCGTTTCGCGATGGCGGTGACTCTGACTTCGAAATTGGACGTTGGGCGTTGGGCGTTCGACGTTTTCTCCTTCTAAATGCTCGACCTCGCTTCAATACGCTCGTCTTTCCCCCAGGAGGGTCTTTTCGCCGAGAAGGATTTCCATCTTTCGCCGGATCCTTTCCCGATCGACGAGAAGTTTGAAAAGGAGCTCGAACAGCTCGGCCACCGGCTTTTCGTCTTTCAGCGCGGGTGTAATGAGCTTTACCAGCGCAGCGTCAAAGGCAAACAACCGGCCTGGATCGCGCAGTATCTCGATGCCGGCAAACCTCCCGAGCTGATCGAGTTTGCCCGGCAAAAACAATTCCGCGATGACGTTCCCCTGGTTATTCGGCCCGACCTGATCCTGACCGAAAACGGCTACACCATCGCGGAGATTGATTCGGTCCCCGGTGGAATCGGGCTTACCGGCTGGCTGAATCAAACCTACGCGGGCGACGGCGCGGACATTCTCGGTGGCGAAAAGGGAATGCTCGACGGTTTTCGGAGCTTGTTGCCCGAGGGCGGCGACATCGTGATTTCCGAAGAAGCCTCCACCTATCGGCCCGAGATGACTTGGGTCGCCGCCCAACTAAACGCATCAGCTGTAGCCGGGATCGACGATCCCGGCTACAAGTGGCGCGTCGCGGAGGCCGAAACCTACGAACCGATTGCCGGCCGAAACGTGTATCGGTTCTTCGAGCTCTTCGATCTGCCGAATCTTCCCCGCATCTCAGCGCTTCTCGAGGCAGTCCGCGCTGGGTCCGTGAAAATCACGCCGCCGATCAAGCCATTTTTAGAGGAAAAAATGTGGTTCGCGCTGTTTTGGATGCAGCCGTTGCGGGAATTCTGGCGGCGCGAGCTTGGTGAAAAATATTTCCTCAAACTTCAGGAGGTCGTTCCCTACAGCTGGCCGCTCGATCCGACGCCGCTTCCGCAACACGCTGTCATTCCGCGCCTGGAAATCCACGGTTGGCCCGAAGCCGGCAAGCTCAGCCAGAAAGAGCGCGATCTGCTGATCAAGGTGAGCGGCTTTTCGCCGCTGGGGTGGGGGAGCCGCGGCATCGTGGTGGGGTCCGACGTTCCGCAGGTCGAATGGGAACGCGAGATCGAACAGGCGCTGGCGACTTTTCAAACCACCCCGCGTATCATGCAGCGTTTTCACAAGGCGCGTTTGGTCGACCATCGCTATTGGGACAAAGACTCGGGCGAAGTAAAAACGATGCGCGGCCGCGTGCGCCTTTGCCCCTATTACTTTGTGGAGAACGCGAAGGTGAAGCTAGGCGGGGCGCTGGCGACGATTGTTCCCGCCGATAAAAAACTTCTTCACGGAATGTCCGATGCCATTCTTGCCCCCGCGGGTATCGAAGCGACGAACGAAAAATGACCAGGCGCTTCGTTTTCGCCCTCGTCCTTGTTTTTTCACGCCACCTCTTTGCCGAGGAGCAGGGGAGGAGTGTCGAATTCGTCAAAGAGCAGAACGGCGATGTCGTTACGCTCATCGCGAAAAGCAGATACGTCTCCGAATTCACCGTCACGCTGGAGGCCACGCTCGAGAACATGACTTCATCGCGGCCCCTGCCGCTCACGGTCGAATCCGCCGGCCGCAGCTCTTTCGTTGTGGTTCGGTTTACCCCAGCCGACAAGACGAGGCACTGGCGTTACGACTACCTACCGTTTTGGCAGTTTGGGGCCCGCCGCTCCACCACCACGAATGACGCGGACTACGCCATGCCGTTCGGGCCGGGCCGTTACGTTGTCATGCAGGGACCGCGCGGAACATTCAGCCATTTCGCCGGCACCGGGAGCGAGAACGCGGTCGATTGGACAGTCCCCGAAGGCACGATCGTCTGCGCCGCCAGAGAGGGGCGGGTTGTCGGCGTAAAACAGGATTCGAATATCGGCGGCGCGGACCGAAGCTTTCGGCCGTTCGCAAATTTTATTATCGTCAAACACGCCGACGGCACGTTTGCCGAATACGTCCATCTGCAAAAGGACGGCGCCATGGTGAAGATCGGCGATGAAGTCACCACCGGACAGCCGATCGGCCTTTCGGGGCAAACCGGATTTGCCAGCAAGCCGCATCTTCATTTCGACGTCTTCCAGGCGATCGACGGGAAACGAAAACTCAGCCTGCCGTTCCGGTTAAAAACCGGGCACGGAACCTTCACCGAGTTTATTCGCGGCCAGGCGTACTAGGCTGTAGCCGCCCCGCTCTGTCGGGGCGTTTCAGGCGCGGCGACTGAGCGCCGCGGCTACAGTTACCAGATATTCACTCGCTGGTCCTTGGGCCGCATCATTGGTGAGCCGTCCGGAATATCGAACGCCTTCTGGAACTCCTCGAAGTTCGAGAGCGGCCCGAGCGTCCGGAACTTGCCCGGTGAATGCGGATCGGTGTTAAGGCGCAGCTTAAGATCCTCGTCGCGCTGAGTATTCCGCCAGATCTGGGCGAAACCGAGGAAGAAACGCTGCTCGGGTGTGAACCCGTCGATCTTCGGCTGCGGACCCTTCTTGGCCAGGGCCTTTTTGAGCGCCATGAACGCGATTTTCACTCCGCCGATATCGGCGATGTTTTCGCCCTGGGTGAGCTCGCCGTTGATGTGCTGTCCCGGCAGCGGCTCATAGGCCGAGTACTGGTCCACCACCACTTTGCGCCGCTTGTCATATTCGTCCGACGAGGCCTTCGACCACCAGTCCCGCAGGTTGCCGACGGCGTCATATTGGCGCCCCTGATCGTCAAACCCGTGCGTCATTTCGTGGCCAATCACCGCGCCCATGCCGCCATAGTTCACGGCGTCGTCCGCTTTCGGGTCGAAGAACGGCGGTTGCAGGATACCGGCCGGGAACACGATCTCATTCATGTTCGGATTGTAATAAGCGTTCACGGTCGGCGGCGTGATGCCCCATTCGGTCCGGTCCACCGGTTTGCCGATCTTTTTCAGGAGCCGCTCGATTTCGAACATGTCCGCGCGCAAAACATTCTGCACGAAGGAGGTACGGTCGATCTTCAGCGTCGAATAATCGCGCCATTTGTCGGGGTAACCGATCTTCACCCCAAAGGCTCCGAGCTTCTTTAACGCCTGGTCCTTGGTCGGCTGGTCCATCC
>JBAPMH010000340.1:0-2518 GCA_049278515.1 Chthoniobacterales bacterium | reverse complement strand
CGTTTTTACGGCGACAGAGCGCCGTCGCTACAACGCAGCCGCTTGCGACGAGGCCGGGCTTTCAAAGCGCCATCGCTACAACAAGACCGCAGCCGACTTACGCCGCGTGCGCGTGGTCGCGGTTGAGCGCGTCCAGGTGCGAGTGCAGCAGGGCGAGACGAATCCTTACCGCTTTGCAGCGCTGACGTTCGCGGCCCGCTTCAGGCTGGGGCAAGTGCTGCGAGGCGTAGGCGCTGCGGGCCGGTTTCAGAGCATTGGCGACGAAATCATTCGCGATGCGGGCGCGCTCGAGGTTGAGTGCATTGGTCACCTTCTCGGCTTCAGCAAGAGCGAGGTCGCGGATGACGGCATAGGCCTGGATCTCATCGGCGATGTAGGTGGACATCTCATGGCGAGTGGATTGCCAGGCTTGCTGACCGGCCTTCGCGAGTTTGAAAGTGGGTCTAACTATCCGGCTTCGAGGTTGATGGGTTGCTTGCATACCCTTTGGAAAAAGCATCTCCCGTACCGAGCTCCGCTGCTTGCCCAGTTACCCGCCCACGGCTAAGTTGCCCAACTTCAATGAGTTTGCCTGATTCCGACGCCACCATGGCGGTCTTTCTCGACCTGGAAAACATTGCCATCGGTGCGCACGAGGCCCAGTTTCCCGCGTTCGACATCCGCAAGGTGATCGAGCGTTTGCTGCTCAAAGGCCACATCGTAGTGAAAAAGGCCTATTGCGATTTTGAACGCTACAAAGCCTTTAAGCGCGGATTGCACGAAGCGGCCTTCGAGTTGATCGAGATCCCTCATATTCGCCAGTCGGGGAAGAATTCGGCCGACATCCGCATGGTCGTCGACGCGCTCGACCTTTGCTACACGAAGAGCCACGTCGACACCTTCGTCATCATCAGCGGTGATTCGGACTTCTCGCCGCTCGTCAGCAAATTGCGCGAGAACGCCAAGACGGTCATCGGCGTCGGCGTTAAGAAATCGACCTCCGATCTTTTCATCAGCAACTGTGATGAATTCATCTACTACGACGATCTGGTGCGGGTGGAGCAACCGAAGAAGCGGCGGCAGGCAACGACGGCCGTCGCTGCGCCCGCGAAGAATCCGCCGGAACGGGGGAGCAGTCTTTCGGTTGATCGAGCGCTGGATCTGCTGACGAAAACCCTGGAAGCATTACGGGCGGAACGCGGCGAAGACTATCCGATTCGCGGTTCCCTGGTGAAACAGGCCATCAAACGCCAGAACCCCGGGTTTAACGAGCGGGCCCACGGGTTCCGTGCCTTCAATGAATTGCTCCTCGAAGCGCAAAAGCGCGGGCTGCTAAAGCTGGAGGACGATAAGCAAGCCGGGACCTACATCGTCCACGCGGTGGAATAATCTGCCCAATGTGGGAGGGGCCTTTGTGCCCCGATCTCCAATGATTGGCAAAAGCAGTCGGGGCGATGAGTCGGGACACAAAGGTCCCTCCCACATTATTTTCTGCGGTATTTCTCTTGGTACTTATCGCGGAGGCGAGTCTGCCGATTCGATAAATCGATCTTCCGTCCGTCGATGTAGGCCGCCTCGACCTGAGTTGGGAAATCAAGCGGATCGCCGTTGGTCACGATGAGGGTCGCTGCCTTTCCGGCCTCGAGCGAACCAAGGCGATCCGAAACACCGAGGATCTGCGCCGGGTAAAGCGTGACAGCCTTCAATGCTTCTTCCTTTGGCAGGCCATAGCCCGCGGCGAGCCCGGCCTCGTAGCCGACATTACGTTCGTTGGTTTCTGCGCCGCGACCGTTCGACGCGATGCAGAAACGGACGCCAGCCGCGTGAAGCTTCGCGGCGCTGCTCCAGGCGCTATCATAATCGTCGTCCCGGCGCGGGGGAAGACTCGTGGCGGGGCCGAGGACCACCGGCACGTCCATTTCCTTCAATTGCGCCGCCACCCGCCAGGCGTCATCGCCGTCAACGAGGACGATCTTGAGCTGCAGCTCTTTCGCCCAGGCCAGCGCCGTCTGGATTTGCGCGAGCGTGCCGGCGTGGACGAACAACGGCAGCTTGCCATCGAAAATCGGCATCAATGCTTCCCATCGCAGGTCGCTCTTAAAATCCGGCCCCGGATTTTTCCGCGCCTGCCAGTAAGCGCGCGCGATCTGGAATGCATCGCGAATTTGCTTCTGCGCTTTCTCCATTTCCTTCTGTTGATCCTTGACCGATTTCCGCGCCCGCGGCCGGCGATCGATCGTCAGGTTCGGCCAGCGCAAATGCATCCCGGCCGGAGAAAGCACGGTCATTTCCTCCGGCGTCCATCCATCGAGACGGAGCACGGCCGACTGGCCGGAGATGATTCCGCCTTCCGGCACCGAAAGCGCCGTTAATACACCGGCGGCGCGCGCGACCGGGATCAATTCGCTATCCGGATTTACGCTGGTGATGCTGCGGACATTCGGGTTGATCGCGCCCGATTCCTCGATATCGACCGTCGCGCGGACCGCGCCAATTTCCACCAGGCCGAGCACGGTGTTGGCGTTGATCAACCCGGGAT
>JBAPMH010000339.1:0-5170 GCA_049278515.1 Chthoniobacterales bacterium | reverse complement strand
CGCCACGGCTGGCGTTTCACGGTTTCGGTTAGTTCCTTGACGTTCGCGCCGCTCGCTTTTAACTCGGGCCCAAGGTTGCTGACATCGTCCATGACGCCTTTCAACTTCTCGGACGATTCGCGAAAATTCTGGAGCGTAATCTGGATGTTGTCGTTGCTCGAAAGATCGGTGCTGATTTTTTCGATGTTTTTGAGCGCCAAAGAGAGCGAACTATCACGCGAAGTCAGATTCGTCAGATTTTCGACGAAAGTCCGGAACTGGGCGAGGCCCATGTTGAGCTGCGAATTTTCGTCTGTAATTCGGCTGAGATTCTGCGCGGTGTTTTGGAGTTCCTTCAAGGTGGCGGTCGCTTCCGTCGCCACCGGTTTGACGATGTCGAGCATCTTGGAGATCGATTCGCCGAAATCAGGGACGCGTTCGCCGGCGAAGGTTTCGCCGTCGGCGGCGCGGCCCGAGGTCTCGTTGCCCTGGGTGATATCGATCGCAGTCTCGCCGAGCAGGCCGAGCGTGATCAGGCGCGCCTTGGCGTCTTTGTAAACGAGGGCATCTTTGTCGACCCGGACATCGATTCGAGCTTCATATTTCGGTTTGGTCTCGGCCGGTGTCGCGCTGGCGTTTGGCCTCGGCGTCGGGGTTGGAGTCGCGTTTGGATCGACCGGGCGAAGCGCATCCGCCGCAGCCTCCGCTCGCTTCGCATCTTCTCGCGAAACCGGAGAGTACAATTTCTCGACCTGCCCGATCTTTCGGCCGGCGAGCAAAACGGGGGCGCCGAGCTTAATCCCCGCCGCGTTGTCCATATAAATCCTGTAGCTGACGAGTGGCCGAAAAAGGCCCGGCGCGCCGAGCAAAATCAGAATGCCAGTGAGAATCGCGACAGTCGCCAGGACCAGCAGACCGGTCAGGATTTCATTTCGTTGCAATTGCATCTTGGCTTCCTTCCAAAATCGGACCTTCCGTGCTGCCGCTCAAGAATTGAGCGACGACCGGGTTCTCGGATCGTTTCATTTCCTCCGGCGTGCCGGATTCGATGATTTGTCCCCGATAAAGCATGGCCATCTTCGTGGCAATCCGGAACGCGCTGTCCATTTCATGGGTGACGATAATCGAGGTCACGCGCGAAGTCTCCGTCAAGCTAATGATCAATTCATCGATCACCGAGCTGATGACGGGATCGAGTCCGGCGGAAGGTTCGTCGAAAAGGATCAGCTCGGGATCCAGAACGAGCGCGCGTGCCAGGCTCACTCGTTTTCGCATGCCGCCGCTCAAGTCCGAGGGCATTTCATTTTTCGCCTCGATCAATCCCACCATCTCCAGTTTTTCTTCAACGATGCGATCAATTTCTCCGCGGTTTTTCGTGGTCAGCTCCTCCAGGGGAAGCGCAACGTTATCGCGGACGCTCCGGGAGCTAAGGAGGGCGGAGTATTGATAAACCATTCCCATCTGAGTCCGAATCTGTTGCAGCTTTCGGCGAGGCAGGCGCGAGATATCGAACTGCTTGAAAAAGATGGAGCCGGCCGTGGGCGGGAGGATTCCCAGGATCAGGCGCAGGATGGTGCTTTTGCCGCTGCCGCTCTGGCCCATGATGACCACGCGCTCCAGGGCTTCCACCACCAGGGAAACGCCGCTCAGCACTTTTTTGTCCTCAAACTGGAGGTGCACGTCGCGCAACTCCACCACTGGCGGGTCGGGCGTGCTCATGTGGGCGAGAAGACGACGTAAATAACGTTAAACACCGTGTCGAATCCGATCACCGTCGTAATCGCGGTGACCACGCTGGAGGTGGTGGCGGTGCCGACGCCCGCGGCCCCACCGGTGACGTTGAGCCCGCGGTAGCAGGCGATCGCCGCGATGAGCAGGCCAAAGAGAAAACTCTTTGCCACGCCGGTGATGATGTCGCGAATGAGAAGGGCGTTTAAAACCAGATCGTTAAAATAAACGAAGGCGATATTGAAATAGGCGCGTGAGATCAGACTGGTGGCGATGATAGCCGCCACGCTCGAAACCACCGACAGGCAAGGCATGAGCGCGAATAAGGCCAGCATTCGGGGGGCAACCAGAAAACGGAGAGGACTGATTCCCATCGCCTCGATGGCTTCAACTTCTTCCGAAACCTGCATTGTCCCGAGCTCCGCCGTGAACGCCGCTCCAATCCGGGCGGCCAGCATGATCCCCGTGAGGAGCGGTCCCAGCTCGCGCGTGAATGCGATCGAAACCAGCCCCGGGACAAGCCGCTCCGTCCCGAACCGCTCCAATTGATAACCCGTCAGCAGCGCCATCGTCAGGCCCAGGAAAAATGAGACCATCACGACGAGGGGAACAGAACCGACGCCCGCCCGTTCAGTATGACGGAAAAAGCTGGCCGCGCGAAATGGCGCCCGCCCCCGCCGCATGTTGGCGATCGTCTCCGTGAACGTGTGAACGATGAACCAAAACATCCCGCCGACTTCGCGGAGGAAGCCGCGGCCCCGTTGACCAATTCCCTGGACCATTAACACCGGGTTGGTTTCGATCGGTCCGCTGGAGTCTGCTGGGCGGTTATTTTCGGCCATGTTCACGGGAAGGTGCCCCAGTTCCTGGAGGTGAAAAGCAAAATCCCGGCAGCCGGGGGCCCTTTGGAATGTCGGCACCTATCTACAAAAAACGTGCACGGCGAAAGGGATCGGGATAGATAACCTCTCTTTCAAAATCCCGTGACCACGCTACCGCCATTTTCGCTGGTTATTCCCGCCTATAACGAAGCGGGGCGCATCGGACAGACGTTGCGGCAGGCGCTGGCCTATCTGCAAACCACCAGCCCGGAGAGCGAGTTGATCGTGGTGAACGATGGGTCGACCGACTCTACGCCCGAAATCGTCCGCGACATTTTTGCGGCGTCCGGCGGGATCGAGGCCAGATTGCTCGAGCATTCGCCTAATCGCGGAAAGGGCGCTTCGGTCCGCGAGGGTTTGCTGGCGGCCACGCGACCGATCGGGTTATTTTCCGACGCGGACTTGTCGACGCCGATCGAGGAGACTCCGAAACTTATTACCCCCATTGCGGCTGGGGAGCTGGATGTCGCCTTTGGTTCGCGCGCGCTCGATCGAGGACTGATTGGCCATCGGCAAACCTGGCGGCGGGAACAGGGCGGCCGCGTCTTCAATCTCATCGTGCGAGTGGCAACGGGCCTTCCGTTTTGGGACACCCAATGCGGATTCAAAGCCTTTCGGCTGGATGTTTTCCGGCCAATTCTGGAACGCGCGAAAACCGACGGTTTTGGCTTCGACGTCGAGCTGCTTTACCTCGCCCACCGCGCGCATCTGAGGATTCGCGAGATTCCGGTGCGCTGGAATCACTACGAGGGAAGCAAGATCAGTTTTGTGCGGGATAGTCTGCGAATGGTCCGCGAAGTCGCGGCGTTGAGACGTTCCTAGTTTTGGAGTCGAGCCCTGGAGGGTCGAGCTCTGCGAGACCCGCCCCGGCGTCGCTGAGCTCCGCCCTCCAACGATCGATTCGCTATTTGCTGTTTTCGATGAGCTCCGCGAACTGCGAGAAGAAATAGCTCGCGTCGTGCGGGCCGGGGGCCGCTTCCGGATGGTATTGCACACTGAAGATGGGCAATTCGCGATGGCGCATCCCTTCAACGGTGCCGTCGTTCAAGTTAATATGCGTCACCTCCATTTCCGCCGGCAACGAATCGGCATCCACCGCAAACCCGTGGTTTTGCGAGGTGATCGCGACCCTTCCGCTGCGCAAATCCTTTACCGGTTGGTTGCCACCGCGGTGGCCGAATTTTAGTTTGAAAGTTTTCCCGCCGACCGCAAAGCCGAGCACCTGATGCCCGAGGCAGATTCCGAAGATTGGTTTCTTTCCCATCAAGCCGCGGAGAGACTCGTGCGCGTATTGCAAAACGGACGGATCGCCCGGGCCGTTCGAAAGAAAGATCCCATCGGGATTCAGCGCCAGCACTTCTTCGGCCGTGGCTGTGGCCGGAACGACCGTGACTCCGAAACCATTCTGGCGCAGCCGGCGCAAAATATTTTCCTTGATGCCATAGTCATAGGCGACCACGCGATAACGCACCGGTGGGAGCTTTTGCCGGACGACTTCGTTCGTGTTTCCGCTCGCCACCGACCAGATTTCGCTGAGCCGATCCCCGGCGTCCCAGTCGTAGGGGGCGGGCGTGCTGACTTCTCGCACATAATCCATTCCGATAACGCCCTCGCCGTTGATCGCCTGCGCCACCGCTTCTTTTTCCGAAAGCGCCTCGCTCGTCAGGCAGGCCTTCATCGCGCCTCGTTCCCGCAGGTGGCGAGTCAGCGCTCGCGTGTCGATCCCCTGGGCCCCGGGAATTTTCCAAAGCCGCAGGTATTCGTCGAGGGAACTTTCGGAACGCCAGTTGCTCGGGATTTCGCTTAGTTCCTCAATCACGAATCCGCGGACATGGGGCTTCCGGCTTTCCTGATCGAGCGCGTTCGTCCCGTAGTTCCCGATGAGAGGATAAGTCATGGCGACGATCTGGCCGCGGTACGACGGGTCGGTCAGGACTTCCTGGTAGCCGGTCATCGAAGTGTTGAAGCAAACTTCGCCGACGCGCGTCCCGCTCGCGCCAAACGATTCGCCCTCGAAAATCCGGCCGTCTTCGAGGGCAAGAATTGCGCGCATGTTCGCGCAGTTTCTCGCTTACCGGCAAATTTTCAAATGCTTTACGGCCCGCTAATTGAACTTCGGATTCGTCTGAGAAGAGGTGCGATTGTTTCCGTAATTGTTCTCGGCAATCGATTTGTCGGGATTGAGAATGAACTCGCACTGCATGCCGGTGCGGCTTTTGAAAGGCATCCGGCAGGGGACATCTGCCGTGCCGCCGGCTTTTATCGCGGCGACCGGGCAGGAATACGATCCGCCGGGAGTGGCAATCATCTTCAAGGTCGTGGCGGCGGAATCTCTCTGGCCAATGTTCCTGACTTTGACCATCCAGAAAGTGGACGAGGTCTGCGTGATTTTTTCGATGACGAGGTCCGGCATCGCCGGCATGATCGCCCGGGCCGGCAACGGAGCGACGAGCGATGCAACGACGGCAAGAAAAAGAGTGAATTGGATCTTCATAGATTGGCCTCTGGTTTCTTCGTAATCGTGCTCGTGATCGAATCTTAAATCCGTCGATTACGATTACGATCAGGAGCACGAGCACGAG